>JARRPX010000011.1 GCA_037382465.1 Anaerolineales bacterium
CGTGGAGCTGGCCGAGAATGATTTCCAGGGCAAAAACAGCGCCTGCGATTGGGGCGTTGAAGGTGGCTGCCATGCCCCCGGCAGCTCCGCAGGCAACCAGGTTCTTGATCCGTTCATCAGATAGATTGAAATACTGGCCAACGGTGGAACCGATCGCTGATCCGATCTGGGCGATGGGCCCTTCCCGGCCGACCGAACCCCCACTGGCAATGCACACAGCAGAGGCCAGGGATTTAACGATTGCTACCACCGGGCGGATCCGGCCGCCTTTCAGAGCGACCGCTTCCATGACCTCAGGTACGCCGTGTCCTTTGGCTTCCCGGGCAAATTTATAGATCATCGGACCATAGATCAGGCCACCCAGGGCGGGGATGATCAGCAGGTACCAGGGCTGAAAACCCTGGAGCAGTCCACCCAACTTGGTGAAGAACAGGTCCTGAAAGAAGGCAATCAGCCAACGAAAGAAGACGGCTCCCAAACCGGCTCCCACTCCAACCAGCAAAGCGGTCAGGAAGATGGCCAGAGATTCCGGCAGCCGGTTGCTGTCTTGCAAACGTGTTAGGTAGCCCCGGAGCTTTTGAAAGGGGAGATGGAGGGATGGCAGGAGTTTGCTCTGAGTCTGGCTCATGTTGATGCTCTCCAATCGCTAATAGCCTGATAATTGCATTGTACCCCTCCTTGAAATAAAACAACGCCGGATTGCTGAGAATCCAGGCGTTGGCGGTGAGGGTTCATCGTCACGTCTGAGGCTCAGCGGCACTAAGACTCATCCGATTCAGAAGAGAGTACACAGCAAAATATCCTACTCCAAGGGAAGCTGATTGGCAATGGGTTAAGCTGGGGATTTGAATAATTTCACTGCTGAAATCATGCAGGAACCGAGAGATTCCTCCCGGGCTCTTGTTTGCTTGGATGATTTTCGCCCGCACCGGGAATTTGTGCTCTGGATTATCGGATTCGATCCCATTGCTGCGGAGCACGAAAGAGGAATTCTTCAACCAGAATTGAAGATCAGTTTAATTGGGAGGCAATATCAGAATGTAGTGAGGAACGAGAACACTATCAGGTTAATAATCAGGCTTGTTTAGAATTCAACAATATCTGAGGTCAGGTAATTTAGCTTAACGCAAAGACTTTTCCTGTTTTCTCCTCTAAAATCTTGAAAGATAGGTTATTGAGGAGAAGATGATGAGAACAAGCCGAGCTGCGAAATGGATCCTGCCATTCTGTCTTTTGTTGGGAGCCTGTACTTCATCCACCTGCCCGTCGGACACAATCAGCTATCTGACAGCGCCATATCCGACCGAGAGAGCGGACGCGAGTC
This sequence comes from Anaerolineales bacterium, assembly GCA_037382465.1. Taxonomy (NCBI): domain Bacteria; kingdom Bacillati; phylum Chloroflexota; class Anaerolineae; order Anaerolineales; species Anaerolineales bacterium. The sequence goes on from JARRPX010000011.1 coordinate 1,325, forward strand.
TTGAGGAGCAGAGGATCGAGATTGGACGTCAGGAAGTTCTCGTTGATGAGGTGATCACCGAAGATTTTTGCAATGACTCCTTATCTGGTGTGGTCTATGTCACCTGCGATATCCAGATTCCTGCCTGGGAAGAGGAAGCTTTATTTCTCCAGGATTGCGATTTGAAGATCAAGGATGGCACGGTAATTTATGTAGAAGCTCATGGGAATCAAGCTTATTATGAAGGATGTTCCTGCCACGAGTAGATCAATTGGATTCCAGGAGTTGTCTTTTGATATAAGCGGTTGTGGTATTTTCGGGGGAAAAAAGATATAAACGTGCTTTCCCTTTTTGGGATTTCTCTTTCATCCCAGGAAATAGAAACGTATTCGACACTACCCGGGTATCTGGTTTAAGCTCCTGGAGCAGCTTGTCCTGGAGCTTTTTATTGGTATCGGGCAGTAAATAACAGGTCACCACATCAGCTCGGCTGAGATCGTATTGAAAAAGGTTTCCCTGATGGACTTTCACCTGGTCACGCAGTCCCATCAATGTGATCAGGATCTGGCACCACAGCCAGCGCAGGGGATCGAGTTCGATGCCTACTGCCCGGGCTTGGTATTTTTTGGCGGCTGTGATCAGGATCCGGCCATCCCCACAGCCCAAATCGTAGATCAGCTCGCCAGGCTTGATTTCTGCCAGATCAAGCATATCCTGCACAGTGGACCTGGGTGTCGGGACCCAGGGTGCCCCGTGGGGGATGGTCCAGGTCAGGGAAATGCCCAGTACAAGGACTATAAGAATGGGCGCTGCCAATAATGCTATCTGAACTGCTAGCATTCGCCGATCCTTTCCTCCAACTCGCTGAGATGCTGGATCTCGTGCAGGACCAGGGTTCGGGTCTTCCAGTAAACCGATTCCTGACGCTTTTTGCCTGCTTCCCGGCCGGTTCGGAGCCATTCCTGAGTTGATAGTTTTTCCAGGACGCTGAGCAGCAGTAGGCGCCGGAGTTTGAAATACCCCAACAGATCAGCAAGCCCCAGTTTCTGATAGGACATCAGCTTCCCCCAGTCCCTCTCCGGGTGGATTTGCGGTAGATTGGGTTCCTTCAGGAGCAGGATTTGATAGACGGCTTCCGTCAGACGGGCTTCCGAGTTTAGCAGATGGGTCAGGATTTCCCGGAAAGAGCGCTGACCTTCGCCGGGAGGTTGGATCAGGGCGGATTCTCCCTGCCCGAAAGCCAGGGCATCCAACCGGGCAGGTGCACCGCGCAGCAGATCAAGTAAGGTGGAAATGTTCTCGGTTGATGGTTGAGTTGTGATTTTCACGGCTAACTTCCAAGGAGTGTTGTCCATCTATTTTATATCATCATTTACTGCAGCAGCTGTTACATACCCTAGGAAGAGGCCTGGGAAGTGATGATTTCGTGATTTCCTTCCACCTTAGCAAGGTTGTTTTCCGGGTCTGTATCCCGTTTTAACGAGCTGGATCCGATTATCAATAGCATACCCCCATCTCCCACGGACCTGGTTGGCAGCGTAGTATAATCACAGCTATGACAAAAAATCAACTATCCCACCTTGATCCCGCGGGAAAAGCGCAGATGGTCGATGTGGGTGATAAAAAAATCACTGACAGGATTGCGGTCGCCAGAGGCGAGGTCGAAGTTTCACCAGCTACTTATGAGCTGATCAAGGATGGCGCGCTCAAAAAAGGGGATGTGCTGACAGTTGCTCAGATTGCTGGAATCAGCGCTGCGAAAAGGACTTCTGAGCTGATTCCCCTCTGTCATCCTCTTCAGCTGAATTCCATCCGGGTCGATATAGAGCTGGAACCTGAGCTTCCAGGCCTGATTATTGAGGCCGAGATCCGCTCAAGTGGGAAGACCGGAGTTGAAATGGAAGCCCTCACAGCTGTTGCAGTAGCTGCCTTGACAGTCTATGATATGGCCAAAGCGGTTCAGAAGGATATCAAGATCGGCAACATCCGCCTGATTGAGAAAAGAGGTGGAAAATCAGGCGATTATCAAGCTCAGCAGGAAGGTTGATATGACTGACCTGCCTACTTCGATCCATTTAACGGAAGACGATATTGATTTCAATCAAGTTGTGGAGGAGATTACTCTGCCAACTACCGGTGCAGTGGTGATCTTTTCGGGCACGGTCAGGGAGATTACCACTCGCAGTGACCGGCAGACCTACTATTTAGAATACGAAGCTTATGAGGAAATGGCTCTGTCCAAGATGAACCAGATCGCAGATGAGATTCGGGAAAAGTGGCCGGCGGTGTTGGGTATCAGCATCGTTCACCGGGTAGGTACCCTCTATCCCGGGACACCAACGGTGCTGATCGCCTGCTCAGCGGCTCATCGTGATACAGGCGTATTCGAAGCTGCCCGCTATGGGATCGACCGTTTAAAACAGATTGTCACGATCTGGAAGAAAGAGGTAGGACCTAACGGCGAGGAATGGATCGAAGGGAATTACCAGCCTAAGCCCGGCGAATAATCGTTCAGTTAGGCCTCTGGCAATGATCTGAATTAACCCCCGATATAAGACATCTCTATTCTGTCCTCATCCGAATTTCCTTCCGCAGTGCGGGTCTGGGAATAGTTGTCGGACCGGTTCCCCCACAGTGAAGCCAGGAAATTCTTCAGCTCCGTGTCACTGGCATCACCCCGCAGCAAGGACTTCAAGTCATGTCCTTGGTTGGCAAACAGGCAGGTGAATAGCTCGCCGGCAGAGGACATTCGCAGCCTGGTGCAGTTTCCGCAGAAGGGATCGGTCACCGAGGCGATCAAGCCGATCTCGACCTCGCTGTCTTTATATTTCCACCGTTTTGCCACCTCGCTGGGGACGTCCGGCTCGACTGGAATAAGAGGGTGGACGGCCTGGAGGCGCTCCAATATTTGACGGGCGGGGACGACCTCATCCATCTTCCAACCGTTTGTGGATCCGACGTCCATGTACTCGATGAAGCGTAGAGTATGCCCTCGCTCCCGAAAATATTCAGCCATGGGTAAAATACTCTGGTCATTGACCCCACGTTTGACGACCATGTTGATCTTGATCGGGAACAGCTCCTGGTCTTCCGCGGCGCTGATACCATCCAGAACTTTCTGGACCGGGAAATTGACCCCATTCATAGCCATGAAGACCTCGTCCTCCAGGGAATCCAGACTGATTGTGACCCGATCCAGGCCTGCTTTTTTCAGGAGGGGAGCTTTCTTTGGTAAAAGCGAGCCGTTGGTAGTCATAGCCAGTTCTAAATCAGGGTGATTATCGCGGAGAATCTGAACCAGGTCCTCGACATGAGCCCTGACGAGTGGTTCGCCCCCGGTTAGGCGGACTTTTCGCAGGCCGTAGGGTGCGACCGCTTTCACAAATCGGGCGATTTCATCAATTGTCAGCAGTTCTTTTGTGGGCAGAAAGGGATAATCACTGCCAAAAATCTCTTTGGGCATACAGTATTGGCAGCGAAAATTGCAGCGATCTGTGACCGAGATTCTCAAATCGGTAAAGGGTCGATCAAATTTGTCAAGAATCTGTTCATTGGACATGAGACACCATTAAATACCATTAATATGGAGCAAAAACCAGGTTCCTGGGTTTTTGACGTTTCAGAATTATATCATCTTACCCTATCCGGCCCAAAGGCTCATCCTTCAAACGACTTTACAGCTGACAGAGTGCTGAGTGATCCCCAGACCAAGAAATTAAAGCTGATCAGGGGCTGCTGCCTGGTCAGGCAGATCCCGAAATCTGACGGGCTGGGCTAAATGTGTTAAAATACGCGAGTTATCGGTATTTACAAGTTAAATAGAAAGCAGATATTTAGAATGGGTTCTAATTTCTTAGGTATTGTCGGGTTGTCTTTACAGGTATCCGGCCTGGCCTTGCTGTTCAGCACCTTGATTGGCGTCCCGGTGGGGGTGATTATCGGCTTGAACCGCTTTATAGGTCGCCGGTTAGCGGCTGTGGTTCTCTATACCGGTATGGGTTTCCCCCCTGTTGTTATTGGTTTGTTTGTCTACATTTTGCTTTCTCGAAGCAGCCCGATCGGGAGTCTCAACACCCCTTTCATCCCCAATCTCTTTACTCCTAGCGCTATGGTCCTTGCCCAGACGATCATCTCCTTCCCTCTGGTAGCTGGTTTTACCATGGCCGCAGTGATGGGTGTGGATCCTGCTTTACGGAGACAAACGATGTCCTTGGGAGCTACCAGGCACCAAACAGCCTTAACTGTGCTGTCAGAAGCGCGCACTGGCGTGATCGTTGCTGTCGCTGCTGGGTTTGGCAGTATCATCAGCGAGGTTGGCGCGGTGATGCTGGTAGGAGGGAATATTCAGGGGCAGACCAGAGTCATGACCACAGCGATCGTGCTTGAGACCCGCAAAGGGAACTTTGATCTGGCGATCTTGCTCGGATTGGTTCTGCTGTTGGTAACTTTTCTGGTGAATTTGCTCATTCTCAGACTCCAGGGGACGGTGTTCGATGAATGACAATTCGATCTATCATCTGGAGAATGTGACTAAATACTATGGTGACAAAAAAGTGCTCGATGTCAGATCTCTGGAGGTCCTTAAGGGGGAGAGATTGTGCATCGTTGGCCCCAGCGGTGCCGGGAAAAGTACCTTGCTGAGACTGATGAACTTCCTGGAACCGCCCGATGGGGGAGAAATCCAATTTCATCAGACTCGTTTCAGCCCTGCTGACCAGATCCCCCTGGAGGTGCGTCGTCAGGTGACCACGGTCTTTCAGCGGCCGATCCTGCTCAATCGCAGTGTTCTGGAGAATGTCAATTATGGTCTGCGCTTACGGGGAAACCTGGATGGAAAGGAACGTATCCAAAAATCTTTGCAGCAGGTCGGTCTGACTGATATAGCCCAACAAAAAGCTAACACTCTATCGGGTGGGGAAGCCCAGCGGGTTTCGCTAGCCCGGGCTATGGTTCTGCAACCCGAAGTGCTGCTGCTGGATGAACCCACCGCCAATCTGGATCCCTACAATGTAATGCTGATTGAGGACATCATTCAGAATCTCAATCGTCAGGGTGTGACCATTGTCCTGGTGACTCACAATATATTCCAGGCCCGCCGTCTGGCTGATCGGGTGGCGTTCCTTCTTGATGGGTCAATAATCGAGATCGCTCCCGTTGATCGTTTTTTCAACGCCCCTGCGGATCCACGGACAGCATCGTTTGTCAACGGCGATATGATCTATTAAGTCCTCAGTTGTAATTTGGAGTTTGGAGGCGTTGAAAAAATCCTGGGTCCGACTGGGGAAGGAAACAGATCTGGAAAAATATCCTGGTTTTACCAGTATAAAGGAGAGAGAATGACCAAGAGATCAATCAGTGCAGTGAGTATTGCCCTGCTGCTGGTACTAGTACTGGGGGCTTGTGGTACTTCATCTCAAAAGCCAACGGCTGAGACAACAGATGTTAAGGGGAGTGATGTGGTGGAACCAGTCTCAGGGGAGGGTGAGAGGCAAGCACCAGCAAGACTGGTTCTGGCGACTACGACCTCGACTTATGACTCAGGACTGCTCGATACCATTCTGCCGGATTTTGAGGATATAAGCGGAGCTGAGGTGGATGTGATCGCGGTAGGAACTGGTCAGGCGCTGTCTCTGGGAGAGAATGGTGACGCTGATGTGCTCCTGGTCCATGCCCGGGCCCGGGAGGACGCATTCATGGAAGCCGGTCATGGAGTTCGGCGGGAAGACGTGATGTACAATGATTTTGTGATTGTAGGACCTCCGGAGGATCCTGCCGGAATCAAAGGGATGAAGGATGCTGTCGAGGCATTTCAATCAATTGCTGATGTGGAAGCTCCCTTTGTCTCGCGGGGTGATGACTCGGGAACTAATATTAAAGAAAAAGCGATCTGGGGAGAAGCGGGACTTGAACCTGCTGGCGGTTGGTACATTTCTGTGGGTCAGGGAATGGGCGCTGTCTTGACCTTGGCGAATGAACAGCAAGCCTATACCTTGTCAGACCGAGCCACGTATCTGGCGCGTACCTTGGAAGGAACCGATCTGGTGCTCTTAGTGGAAGGGGATCCGATCCTTTTCAATCCCTACGGGGTGATCGCTGTCAATCCGGATAAGAATCCTGAGATCAATAATGAACTTGCAAATTCGTTCATCGATTGGTTGATTTCCGTGCCAGTCCAAGATAAGATCAGCGATTTTGGGAGGGATGAGTTCGGCCAATCGCTGTTTGTGCCTGACTCCCAACCCTGGCGGGATGCTCATTAACCGATCTGGAGAGATTGTGGATATGGATAGTGGGGGAAGTTTAAATCAATTTCTTTCTTGGCGGTCAGATAGCTTGTTATGAGTGGGATAAGGTTTGAGTAAGAATACTCTCGGTCTGTTATGAGATCAGTTAGATAAAAAAACCCCCACCGAAAAGATCGAGGGGGCTCTGTTTGTGGGCGCGAATGGACTCGAACCATCGACCTCACGGATGTGAACCGTGCGCTCTAACCAGCTGAGCTACGCGCCCGTATGTACTAGGAGTTTAATGGAAACGCAGGCATCCTGCAAGATATTCCTCTCCCTTACACTGCGCTTCCCAAGATGATTCTCAGCAGCGTCTCGAGCTGCTTGGGGGTGATGTCCGGATTCTCCTGCTTGAGATAACTTCGAATCTGTTCTTTTTGATCGTCGCTGGCGGAACCGGCTTTTGCCATCTGGACGCAGATTTCTCGCAGTTCCTGGGTGTGATTGGGGAGCGAGGGATCGTATCTCCGGGCGTACTCCTCGGGCGTCAGATCGAACTGGCCCTTGCGGATACCCAGCTTCGCCCTCCACAAATCCGTCTCCCGCCGGCCGCTCTCGACGCTGTCCGAGAGATGGACGCAGTTAACGCCGGCGTAAATTCCAAAGCGGCCGCGGATCGTTTCGGGCGCAGCTTCGTGCGCCTGCGTCTTCCCCAGGAAAGCCCGCAGGCGTTCGACGGCAGCGTCGTCCGCGACCTCGATGAGCATCACGTACACCGGGCAGGCCGTGACGTAATACTCCAGCCAGGGGTAAAAAGGCCGGTCCGCAACGTGCGCATAATGCTCGGCCGAAAGCGCGGCGTCCACCCGGCGCGTTTCGAAAGAAAGGATTTCCATATCATCGTTCGATAAAAATTCTTTCTCGATCGCCGCACCGACGTTCTTGCGCAGCACGGCATCCGCCTTGAGAAAAGTCAACAATTGTGCCACGTTTCCACCTTCTTCGATGAGTGTGTTTGATACACGCTCGACCAACGGGTCGCTCGCCGGCGTCATTCTAGCACAAAAGCATGCGTGTTGGATTTTCACCCCGTCTACACAGTGCTATAATGCGGACGGTGAATGGAGATTTGCGTGCTCGTGCCTGTAAATCAAAATCCACCTGCCGAGGGAGGCATGATCGAACTCAACATACCCGGAAGGGGGCAGATCCAGATCGATCACCTGGTTTCCGACGTTAACGGCACACTGGCGCTCGACGGTCGTTTGACGGACGGTGTGGCCAAAGCCCTGACATCTCTGATAGACAGGCTGGAAATCCACCTGTTGACCGCAGATACCCACGGCCGGCAGGACAGCATCGACCGTCAATTGGGCTTGAACGCAGTCCGTATTCCGCCCGGCGGTGAGGCGGAAGCAAAAGCGAAATACGTACGTCGGTTGGGGGCTTCACGGGTGATCGCCTTGGGGCAAGGCGCGAACGACAGCGGGATGCTGCGGGATGCGGCGATCGGGATTTGTATCCTTTCGCAAGAAGGTCTCGCCGCGGAGGCTTTGAACGCCGCAGACATCGTGACCCCGGATGTGCTTTCCGCCCTCGACTTAATCGATAATCCGATGCGACTGGTCGCCAGTTTACGCCGATGAGCATACAACCTACAGAACCCCTCAACGATCCGGAAGAATTGTCTCCCGCAAGACGCCGACGCGCTCGTCGAATGCTCACGCAGCTGCGCGCGGATGAGCGCGAAGTCTTTCTCGAAAACCTGGCCCATTCCGTCTCTCCCAGCGTCGACCTCTTTCTTTATGCGATTCTCGCCGGATTGCTGGTCGGCCTGGGATTCAGCCTGGATCAAAACGCGCTCTTGATCGCCGGGGCATTGGCAACCCCGCGCATGGCGCCCATCGCAGGATTGGCCCTGGCCGCCGTTTCGGGATCGCCGCGCTTTTTCCTGCGCATGTTCGCCGCTTTGGCGGTGGCGCTGGTGCTGTTGAGCCTGGTGGCCGGCTTGAGTGGATGGATAACATCCTCGCTTTCATCGGGGGTCCTGCTTGCACTCGAACACGCCTCACTGAATCTGGTCGACTTCGGATTGCTTCTCGTCGGTGCGGTTTTAATGTCGCTCTCGGTCGGACGCACCCAGCAGGTGCCCTTGTTGGCCAGCACGGCAGTGGCCTACGAGCTGGTCTTACCGCTGGGCGCCGCGGCCATCGGTTTGGTACAGGGAAATCCGGATTTGACGCAGGATGCGCTGCTCCTCTTCGGCCTTCATCTCACCTGGGCGGTCGTCGCCAGCGTGGGGACGTTCGTGGCGTTGGGCTTTCGTCCGCTGACGGGTTACAGTCATTCCATCGCCACGGCGATCGTGCTCATCGGATTGGTCTCGCTGGTAAGCGCCCTGGGACTGGGTTACTCGGTCATGGCTTCCCTGCCCACACCGACGGTGACTCCAACGTTCACACCGACCGCTTCCGGCACGCCCACGATTACGGCCACCTTCACGGCCAGCGCCACGCCGACGGTGTCTGCAACCCCTACCGTGACACCCACCTTCACGGCGACAGCCACGCCGCTGCCGCCTCTGGCCATCGTGATCCAGACCGGCGATTTGGGAGGGTACCTGCGAGACGCCCCGGCCGGGGATATAACGGGATTTCTGCGGGACGGCGACGAGGTGCGCATCATCGGCGACCCCGTCGAGGTGAACGGCGTGCTCTGGTGGCCCGTACGCACTTCCGACGGGAGCGTGGGGTGGCTGCACGGAGCCCTGATCGCGACGGCGACTCCGACGCTGCCGATAGCTCCCACGGCAACGCCCTCTCCTGCACCGTAATTTCGTTTAAGATTCTATAAAATACCAGCGAGGAATCACGTACAGCGGCGTCGATCGGGTCTGAGAGACGATGAGATGGTTCACGCAGATCGAACTCGAGAGACGCAGTTTGGGACCGCGAGCGTATTCAGGAACGATCCTTTTTTAGGTAAAATCGTGAGTTGGTATATACGCTGTGGAAGTCGAACCCGAAGGAGTGAACGTTGAGCATCGTCTCGGCCATACAAGATTTCCGCCGTGCACGGCGGAGGGCATCCATGGAACAAATCGTCGCCCGATTCACCGGAAAGTCGGCCGAATTGCTTTCTTACGACGAAGTGCGAAAGAAGCTGCACGCCGTCGAAGAATCCGGGGAAGAACTGCGGAACATTCCTCTGGACGCGATCGTAGGCAGTGTCGACCGCTATACAGATTTCACGCGCAGTTTCCTGCCGCGCTACGACAGCGACATAGACCGCTGGATTCGGGTCCAGGTCGCGGTCACCGAGCCCACGGGACTGCCGCCTATCGAGGTGTATCAGATCGGCGAGGTGTATTTCGTACATGACGGCAATCATCGTGTGTCGGTCGCGCGCCAATTGGGAGCCGATCACATCCAGGCCTACGTGACCGAGGTGCACACCAAAGTCCCACTCTTGCCGGACGATCAGCCCGACGATCTCATCCTCAAGGCCGAATACGCCAAATTTCTCGAACACACGAAGATCGACCGTCTGCTTCCCGAAGTGAGTTTCATCCTCACCGTTCCCGGCCAGTACCGCCGCCTCGAAGAACACATTCAGGTTCATCATTACTTTATGGGCCTGGACCAACAGCGCGACGTTCCCTTCAACGAAGCCGTCGTCCATTGGTATGAAGAATATTACCTGCCGATCGTAGAGATCATCCGCGAGCGGGGAATCCTGCGGGAATTCCCCGGACGAACGGAAACAGACCTGTATCTATGGATCTCCGAGCACCGGGCCATTCTCGCCGAAAACTTCGGGCAAGAAATCCGTCCGGAGATTGCTGCAGAAGATTTGGCGGAAAACGTGGACTCGCAAACCAAAAGCAGATTCACGAAAATCCTGGATAGAATCCGCAGCTTGATCACCGCCAACAAGCCGCGCTTTCGATTAAGACCGGAGCTGCGGCGCGACAGGCTATTGGACAATGGCGATGTGGGTCCGTTGTTCGCCGATATTCTGGTGGGCGTCGGCGGCAGTGACGATCAATGGAACGCCCTCGGGCAAGCGCTGCAAGTGGCGAAGCGCGAAGGTGCGCGGATCAATGGGCTGCAAGTGCTTCCTTCCGAGGCGGCATTGGAAAACGAGGCGGCTCAATCGCTTCGTCAGACCTTCAAACAACGCTGTGCACAGGAAGGGATCGAAGGAACGCTTAATTTCAGCGTCGGGGACGTTTCGGAAAGACTGCGCCAAAGATCGCGATTCAACGATCTCGTGATCGTCAATCTGGCGTATCCGCCCGAGCCGAGGCCAACCTCCAGGCTGAGCTCCGGATTCAGCAAACTCGTCCGCAATTGCCCGAGACCGATCCTGGCCGTACCCCGGGTGGTCTCCGCATTGAACCGGGGATTATTGGCGTACGACGGAAGCCCCAAAGCGGATGAAGCTTTGTTCGTCAGCGCCTATCTGGCTTTGCGCTGGAAAATCCCCATCACGGTCGTCGTTGTAGACGATGAGAAAATCGAGAGCGGCAAGACGATGCACCGCGTCCAATCGTATTTCAAACACCAGGGAGTACATGCCCATTACGTGATGGAGGTGGGCGATGTTTCGGATGCGATCCTACGCACTGCCGACGAGGATCACAGCGAATTGATCATCATGGGGGGCTACGGCGCCGCGCCCGTCAAGGAAGTCATGATTGGCAGCGCCGTCGATCAGATCCTGCGTGAAAGTCGAACTCCGACGCTGATCTGCAATTGACGCGCCGATTCGAACGAAACTGGCCCCGAAAAGAGGTTGACCGACCATGTCTGACTGGCACAACGCCCATTTCCTCCAAGTGCTGATCATCTGTGCGGCCGTATTGACGGGATGCTCCTCTGGATTATCCGCAGGAGGATCAAACGACATCGCATCCTTGACCACACCGCTTGCCGACCTGAAACCCGTCCAGCTCGCTGGTGGAGAGAAATTACGCCTCGTGATCACGACCGACATCGTCGCCGATGTCGTGCAAAACGTGGGTGGAGACGAAATCGAAGTCGTCACACTCATCCCGACCGGCGTCGACCCGCATACCTTCCAGGCATCTCCAGCAGACCTGCGCACCATGACCGAGGCGCATGCGATCATACTCAACGGTGCCGGTTTGGAGGAATTCCTGTATCAAACATTGTCGCAGATCCCCAAGGAGGTGCCCATCATCTCCCTTTCGGAGGGTATCGAACTGCGGCAATTTTCTGCCGATCAAGTTTCCCGGGCACAAGACGGCGAACACGCAGGCACCGACCCGCACGTCTGGTTCGATCCTTTGAACGTCATGGTTTGGACAGACAACAGCGCGCAGCTTTTGGGCACTCTGGATGCACAAAACCGAGACGCCTATGCCGAAAATGCCCGCGAGTACGTCGAAGCACTGGTTTCGCTGGACGAGTGGATAAAACAAATGGTTGCAGAGATCCCGGAACCAAACCGGAAACTGGTCACGGATCACCTGGCCTTCGGCTACTTCGCCCAGCGCTACGGCTTCGAAATGGTTGGAGCGGTTGTACCGGCCTACAGCACGGATGCGGAACCCTCCGCACGAGAACTTGCCGACCTGAATGACAAGATCAAGGCGCAGGGAATCCCGGCCCTTTTTGTAGGCATCACGACCAACCCCCAACTTACTGCGCTGATTGCCCAGGATACCGATGTCAAATTGGTATCGCTCTATATCGGCTCGCTTAGCAAACCCGGCGGACCGGCCGATACCTACATACGATTCATGCAGTATGATGTTAATGCCATCGTCCAGGCTTTAGCCAAGTGAGGTTTGTATGGCCCAATTGATCACACGGCCACCCAGCCACGATCGAGAAGCGCCGGCGTTGTCCATGGAAGCGGTACGCCTCGAGTATGACGGCACTGTCGTCCTGCACGGCGTGACGGCCGAAATTCAAGCCGGTGAACTCGTCGCCATCGTCGGCCCCAACGGCGCCGGGAAGACAACCCTGCTAAAAATCGTGGCCGGCATTTTGAAACCCGACGCGGGAAGCATACGCGTGTTCGGCCATCGGCCCGGCGGACACGTTTGTATCGCCTACGTGCCGCAGCGCAGTCAAGTGGATTTGTCTTTTCCCGTGACCGTGGCTGAAGTGGTCATGATGGGACGCATTCGCAAGATCGGCCCCTTCCGCTGGCCGAGCAAGGACGATTGGACGTTCGTGCATCATGCGCTGCAACGTGTCGGAATGACCGAGTACACCGATCGACAAATTGGCGAGTTGTCCGGCGGCCAACAGCAGCGGGTGTTCCTGGCACAAGCGCTCGCGCAGGAAGCGGAAATCATCCTGCTCGATGAACCCTTCACCGGACTCGACCTCTCCAGCCAGGAAGCGATTCTGTCCATGCTGGAAGATTTGAAAGCGAGCAGCGTAGCCATACTCGTTTCGACACACGACCTCAGTCTGGCGAACGAACGATTCGACAGAGTGATGCTGCTCAACCGACGTTTGATCGCCGTCGGAATTCCGGCCGAGGTGTTCACCCGGTCGAATCTGCTGGAAGCATACGGGGGGCACGTTCACGATCTGCCGGAAGCAGGAGGCACGATGGTCCTTGCAGAACCTTGCTGCGGCGACGACACGGAGGCGAAACGTGGCTGAGTGGACGCAGTGGCTGGTCGAGCCCTTTCGCTACGAGTTCATGCTGCGCGGCCTGTGGGCTTCACTGATCGTCGGTGTGGTTTGTCCGGTTCTGGGAACGTACGTCGTCCTGCGGGGCATGGCCTTCCTCGGAGATGCGCTGGCGCACATCATCCTGCCGGGAGTGGTCATCGCTTTCATGATCGGATGGCCGCTCCCCGTCGGCGCGCTGATCATCGGCGTCGTGGCCGCGTTGTCGATCGGCGCCATCGGACGGCGCGCAGAAATCAAAGAAGACGCGGCGATCGGCGTGGTGTTCGCCGGAGCCTTTGCCCTCGGCGTGGCGCTGATTTCAGTCCAGCGCAGTTATGCCGTCGACCTCACCCACATCCTCTTCGGCAACTTGTTGGGCGTCTCGACTGCGGACATCCGCTTGATGCTCGCGCTGGGCGTGGTCGTCATGCTGGCGATCTTTGCCTTCTACAAGGAATTTCTGGTGCTGTCCTTCGATCCCGTTCTGGCGGCGACGCTGCGCCTCCCCGTGACCTTTCTGCAAAACCTGCTGCTGGTATTGTTGGCCATCGTGATCGTGATTTCGCTCCAGGCGGTAGGCGTTGCCCTGGTTTTGGCCATGCTCGTCACGCCTGCCTCGGCCGCCCTCTTGCTTGCGCGCCGGCTGCCGGTGATGATGCTGCTTTCTACGGGGATCGGTGTGTTCTCTTCTGTGGTAGGTTTGTATCTCTCGTACTACGCGGACATCGTCTCCGGATCGGCGATCGTACTGGTGGCGACTCTCTTCTTTGGGGTGGTCTTCCTGTTTGCTCCACGCAAGGGTGTGCTCTCGAGCCTGCTGAGACGAAATCACGGCTGAACGATTCTCGCTGCTGATTTTCACGATTCACAAACGGGCATGTACGCTGATATCCACATTGCGTGGTTCCAGGTTCGAACGTGAATCCGCCTGCCTCGCACAATTGTCCGCGCAACCTTACTCTAGGGTCATTTTGCAACCATCTCCGAAGGGTTTATCATTGGAAACATGTTTCGAGTGCACGATCGCTACCCCTTGGATTCGATCGATTGGGTGATTTTCAGCACGCGCGGTTTGTTCCTCACCGCGCTGCCGCTGGTCGCCGGATTCGGCGGGATTCTCACCAAAACGCTGATCATCCTGTTCACCGGCTGGCTCTTTTTCACGCTGCTGACCAGCCTGCTTCGCGTCGGTGGGTGGCGGCCGCGTTGGCTCGAAGCCGTCGCCGCGGCGATCGAGACGGGTTTCGCGGTGAGCTGCGTCGTCCTCTCCGGGAGATTGGACAGTCCACTCTGGTGGAGTCTGTTGATCGGCCCCACGAGAGTCGCGCTGGCGTACGGCCTGGCGCCGTCTACAGCGATGACCGCCGCGGGGTTGTTGGCTTATGTCGTCGAGAGCGTGGTTACGAGTTCGTACGTCGCTCAAGATTGGCCCATTCTCACGATACTCGGGATCGTCATCCTGCTCTGCGCCTGCGTGCTCGGCTGGCTTGCAAAGCGAGTACACACGATTGCCGAGCAAATCGGGCACGAAGAAGGGTTGAGCCTGAGCCAGGTGCGGGAACGTGAACGCGAGCGGGCACGCGCGGTCTTTTCCATGGCTGCGGAACTCAGTTCGACCTTGAATTACGAGCGCGTTCTGGACATGGCCCTCGACATCAGCGCCCAATCTCTCGCCGACATCGACTCCGAGACGACGGATTTGGTCAGCGCGCTGCTGCTGTTTTCAAGCGGAGAAATGCACGTCGTTTCCGATCGGGGATTAACGCATGCCGACCGCCGCATCACGTTTCCCGGGGAGCAAGGCGTCCTGGATCGCACGTTGATCAGTGGGGAACCGCGCCTGACCCGCAACCCGAGCGAAGACCCGGAATTGCAGCGTGTGGTCGGCCTGCACGGCCGCCAGGTGGTCCTGAGTATTCCGCTTTCCGCAGGATTGGAAACCTACGGCGTGCTTCTCTTTGCCCATCGCGAACCGCATTACTTCACCGCAGAGCGAGTCGAAATCCTATGGGCGATCGCACAGCAAGCCATGATTGCACTCCAGAACGCACGTCTTTATCGGGATCTCGAGCAGGAAAAGGAACGCATCACGGAAATCCAGGAAGAAGCGCGCAAGAAATTGGCGCGCGATCTACACGATGGCCCAACGCAAACCATCGCCGCCATCGCCATGCGGGTCAACTTCGCCCGGCGCTTGATGGAGCGCGATCCCCAGGCCGCATCCGAAGAACTCTACAAGGTGGAGGACATGGCGCGGCGCACGACGAAGGAAATCCGGCACATGCTCTTCACGCTGCGGCCGTTGATCCTCGAATCCCAGGGGATGGTCGCAGCGCTCATGCAGTTGGCGGAGAAGATGCGCGAGACCCACGGCCAGAACATCATCATCACTGCCGATCCCGAAGCGGCCGAAGACATGGAGATGGCCGGCCAGGGTGTCGTGTTTTACATTGCCGAAGAGGCGATCAACAACGCCCGCAAACACGCGGAGGCGGAGCACATCTGGGTGCGCCTCGAGCGGCGCGAGGACATGTTCGTGCTCGAAGTGGAGGACGACGGCGTGGGTTTCAACGTGGGCGCCGTCGACGCCAATTACGAACAACGCGGCAGTTTGGGAATCGTCAACATGCGCGAGCGCGCCGAGTTGGTCAATGGCGTGCTGCACATCGAATCCGCCGAAGGCCGGGGCACGTGCATCACCGTTTACGTCCCGCTGAGCGACGAAAGCGCCGAACGCCTGCACAAACCGGGTTTCGTGTACTGACCGCTTCCTGGAAACGGCGAACGCACACGAGCAGCGTCACGTGTGCCGGAGCCGGGTAAGATAGCGACCGCCCCACACGTCTAATCCGTGAGTGCATACAGCGTACAACACACTGCGAAATGGGCTTTGGGGAAATTTGTGGATTATGCTGGTATGCTGTAGATATCATTCATACTACGATAGATAAAGCGAGGCGCGAATGCAGAAGGAAAAAGTCATCATCATCGGATCGGGGCCTGCCGGCATGACCGCGGCACTCTACACGGCGCGAGCCCAATTGGAACCCCTCGTGATTACCGGCAGCCTGCTGGGCGGCCAGATCTCACTCACCAGCGAAGTTGAAAATTATCCCGGCTTTCCCGAGGGCACAACCGGACCGGAACTGGTGGAACTGATGCAGAAACAAGCCGAACGCTTCGGGGCGCGCTTCGTGATGGACGAGGTAGCCGAAGTCGATTTCAACCAGGGAGCCCCCTTTCGCATCAAAACACTCGAAGAAGAGTATGAAGCGGAAGCGGCCATCGTCTGTATGGGCGCGTCCCCCAAACGGCTCGGCGTACCCGGAGAAGATGAAATGATCGGGCGCGGCGTGTCGTACTGCGCGACGTGCGACGGTTTTTTCTTCCGCGATAAAGACGTCGTCGTGGTCGGTGGCGGCGACAGCGCCCTGGAAGAAGGACTATTCCTGACCCGCTTCGCGAATCGAGTACGCATCATCCATCGGCGCGACGAACTCCGTGCCGGCGAGGCCTTGAAACGGCGCGCCTTCGCAAACGAAAAAATCAGCTTTATCTGGGACACGGTGGTCGAGGAAATTCAAGGGAACGGCAAGGTGCAAAAGGTGCGCCTGCGCAACGTGAAGTCGAACGCCACGAGCGAGCTGGAAACGGATGGAGTCTTTATCTTCATCGGCCATTATCCCAACTCCGATCTCTTCAAGGGCAAGCTGGAAATGGATAAGGTGGGCTATCTGCTCACCGATGCGCGGATGATGACCAGCACTGCGGGGGTCTTCGCCGCGGGCGAGATTCAAGACGCCGTCTTCCGCCAGATTGCCACATCGGTCGGACAAGGCTGTGCGGCAGCGATGATGACCGAACGCTGGCTCGAGGCACGGGAATGATTCCGGAGTAAAATCCCCGAACAGCCGCTTCGTCAAATCCCCATTCTTCGTTTCAAGATCGGCAGCATTTCGCGCATCGCGTGGGCGCGGTGACTTACTCGATTCTTCTGGCGCACGGGCAACTCCGCCATCGTCTGGTCTGTGTCTTGCACCAGAAAAATGGGATCGTATCCGAAACCGTGCTCTCCCCGCTCCTCGGGGATGATCTCGCCCGGGCACGCCCCTGTGGCGATATCGGTCGACCCCTCGGGATCGGCGAGAGCCAGCGTGCAGTAAAAACGAGCCCGCCACGGTCTGGGGTGGGGTTGCAGCAGTTGGAGCAGGTAGCGGCGCCTGTCGGCGTCCGACCCGCCAACGATGCGTGCGGAAAATTTTCCAGGCGCACCGTGTAAGGCTTCGACCTCCAACCCGCTATCGTCGGCGAGCGCGTAGAGACCCGAGGCGCGTGCAAAAGCCAGGGCCTTCTTAATGGCGTTCGCGGCGTAGTCCTCGCCCGTTTCCTCTACGTGCAGTTCGAGGCCGAGGGCTGCGGGTTCGACGAGCGAAAGGGGTAGATTTTCAAGCAGCGCATGCAATTCGCGCAGCTTTCCGGGATTGTTACTTGCGATCAGCAGGGACGACATGTGCCACGCTCCATGTGTTTTTGGCTACTCGAACAGTACTAAACCGCCACATATATGGGTTATATTAACACAACACCATATATATGGGGTACATTTTTCAAAAAATACTTTGTTATGTTTAGTATTAGCGCGCCGGCTTGACCTCGATTGCTACTTATGTTATAATGCGGGAGCTTTTTTGGTATTACGTTTGCAAGGTGGTGCACAACTGAACCTTCGTCATCCGTTGCGGCTTAATGTCGGGTTCTTGTTGAACGAGAGCATCGGCTGCAGTCGCAACGTTGAATATAACGTCGACAGCGCTCAACTCGGCGAAGACTTGAAGGTGAATGCGCTTCAAGGTTCACTCGACCTCACGCGGACAAGTCTGGGAATCCTGGTCGAAGGGTCGCTGCAGGGAAAATTGAGTCTCGAATGTGTGCGTTGTTTGAGTTCTTTCGATCAAAATCTCACCGGCGTCTTCGAAGATCTTTTTATCTACCCTGCCAGTCGTGCGGATGATCCCTTGCTCGCCATCCCCGAAACCGCCGTTCTCGACCTGACACCCGTCCTGCGTGAGTACCTGTTGTTGGACGTGCCGATTCAACCGCTTTGTCGTCCAGATTGCAAGGGCCTCTGCCCAATTTGTGGAGAATTGATCACCGACAAGAAATGCGATCATCACCAAGACGAGATCGACCCTCGCTTTGAGGTGTTGAGAGCATTGCTGCCAAAGTCGTAACCGACGTTAGGTTGTCCTGACACACATCAAGCCGATAAGTTCTTCTCCTGTACTGCCGCCAGGAGGGCATCCATGAGTGTATCTAAGGATCGGTGGGAAAAACGAGAAGCCTTCGCCGCCCTGCTAGAAAAGGGGGATTTCCAGGGATATATCACCATGCGCGATATCTTCCGCGTTTTCCCGGAAGCTGAAGACATCGAAGAGCGCATCGAACGATTGCAGACTTTTTTCCAGAGCGCTGGAATCGAAGTATTCGAAGAACAAACCCAGGTTCCGGAGCATTTCCAACAAGAAACATCTGTGGACGGCAACCACGGTATTGACCTCAGCGCCATTTCGAGTGACGACACCGTGGGCCTTTATTTAAAGGAAATGGCACGCGTCCCGCTGCTCAACACGGAGGAAGAGGTCGACCTGGCCAAGCGCATCGAGCAGGGCAACAAAGCCGAGGAGCGCCTGCTGAAATCCAACGGGAAATGCAGCGCCCAAAAGCGCAGCGAACTTCAGGCGTACGTTCAAGATGCGCTGGCCGCCCGCGATCACCTGATCAAAGCCAACACGCGCCTCGTGGTCAGTATCGCCAAACGCTACATGGGGCGAGGCGTCCCGTTCCTCGACCTGATCCAGGAAGGCAACCTGGGTTTGATGAAGGCAGTGGAAAAATTCGATTATCACCGCGGATACCGCTTCAGCACCTACGCCACCTGGTGGATCCGCCAGACGATCACCCGCGCCATCGCCGATCAGGGCCGTACGATTCGCGTCCCCGTCCACATGTCCGACCGTATCCGCCGACTTTATAAAGTGGCCCGCCAGCTCGAACAAGAGTTGGGGCGAAAACCGACACCCGAGGAAATCGCCCGCGTGCTCGATGTCGATCCCCGCAAGGTGCAGTGGATGATGCGCGTCTCATGGAGACCCCTCTCGCTGGAAAGCCCGGTCGGGGAGGAAGAAGACACTGAACTCGGTTCCTTCGTCGAGGACGACACCACCCCGACACCGACGCAGAGCGCATATCAAAACCTGCTGCGCGAGAAGGTCGAGGAAGTTCTGAGTACGCTCAGCCCGCGCGAGGCGCGAATACTGCGGCTGCGCTTCGGCCTGCACAACGGCAGACCCTACACCCTGGAAGAGGTGGGCCAAAAATTCGGCTTGACGCGAGAGCGCATCCGCCAAATCGAGGGTAAAGCCCTGCGCAGGCTGCGGCACCCCCGCCGCTCACGCCAACTGCGCGATTACCTGAGTTGACGAGCGGCTCACAGCCGAAGACGAACTTTCATTAAAATAGAACGGTCCCGCCATCGACTAATTCTACGGCGGGGCCGATTTGTTTAAGTCCTGGAATGCTGCTGGATGCAGCCCGGGACGATTCGCCCCGCTCACACACGCATGTGTTTGCCGCCGAGATCCTCGGGCCGGCGGCATAAAAGCCATACGCAATCCGCCTGGCGATAGGCCAGTTCATACACCTTCTCGTCCGCAGACATTACCAGGAAATGTACTTCCCCATCTTGCTCCCAGCGCCGCCCAAGGGAAGCGATGGCCACGCGCTCGTCGTTCCACAGGAAAGCCAGGGGACGAATCGACCCGTCGGTTTCAAATTTCGCCTCGACGGCAATGGGATAACTCATTCCAGTTCCTCCAGGTAATCCCACAATAAACGTAGCGCCGCCGTGGCGGACTGCGCCTTGTTCGCCGCACGATCCCCGTCCCATACATGGCGTTCCACACGCGTGCCCATCGAACCACTGACGCCGACGAAGGTCAATCCAACCGGTTTCTCTTCCGTACCGCCGCCCGGACCGGCGAGCCCCGTCACGGAGACGCCGATGTCGGCCTCCAGCGCCCGGCGTGCCCCCTGGGCCATCTCGCGCGCCGTTTCTTCGCTGACCGCGCCGTCGCGATCGAGCACTTCCTGGCTCACGCCCAGCAGCCGTATTTTGGTCTTGTTGGCGTAGGCCACGATGCCGCCCAAAAAATAATCGGACGACCCGGGTACGTTGGTGATGCGGTGCGCGATCAAACCCGCCGTGCAGGATTCGGCCGTCGCCAGAGTCAACTTGCGCCGCCGCAAACTCTCTCCGATTTGCCTTTCCAAGCTGTTTTCCATCATCCTCACACCGGCCTTTCACCTCTACCGCTCATTATACCCGCATGGGTTGACAGCCAGACGCCCGTTCGGTATGCTTCGCGCGTGGAACAATTCTCGCTCTTTGGCCTGGAATCGCAGATCTGGACCGTCGTCGATCTGACGCGCTACATTCGCCAATCTCTGGAGAGCGACTACCGCCTGGGAGATCTCTGGGTCTCCGGAGAAGTCTCCAACGTATCTCGACCTTCCTCCGGCCACCTCTATTTCACACTCAAAGACGAGCAGGCTTCGCTCCGCTGCGTCATGTGGCGCTCCGAGGTCTCCACACAGACCTATCTTCCGCAGGACGGCGACTCGATCGAAGTCCACGGGCACATCAGCGTCTACGAGGCCGGGGGACAATATCAGCTGTATGCGGACGAACTGCAGAAAGCGGGTGAAGGTGCGTTGTATCAGCGCTTCCTGCGTCTCAAGGCGCGTTTGGAATCCGAAGGCTTGTTCGACGCCTCCCGCAAGCGGGAACTCCCGCCCTGGCCGGAACGGCTGGGGATCGTCACCTCGCCGACGGGCGCAGCGCTGCAGGATGTGCTCAACGTCCTGCGCCGGCGCTTCCCGCTCACGACGGTCATCCTGGCGCCAACCCCCGTCCAGGGAGACGAAGCACCTGCGGGGATCATCGGCGCGCTGCAGGCGTTGAACCAGTACGGACGGGTGGACGTCATCCTGCTCGTGCGCGGCGGAGGCTCGATCGAAGACCTGTGGGCGTTCAACGACGAAGGCGTGGCGCAGGCGATCGCCGCCTCGCAGGTCCCCGTGGTCGCCGGTATCGGACACGCCTCGGATCTCGTCATTGCGGATCTCGTTGCAGACGTGCATGCCCCGACTCCTTCGGCGGCAGCCGAGATAGCAACCCCGGACCGGGAGACTCTGGCCCAGGCGCTGCACGATCTTCTCCTCGAACTCGGGCAAGTCTTTGGCGAGCGGCTTTTGGTTTTGCGTGACAAATTATCCCGTCTCACGCGAGCGCTGCAGCTTGCCTCCCCGCGGGCAAAGATAGCCGGCGCACGGCAGCGGGTGGACGAATTGAGCGCACGCGCGCTGGCCGAAATGCGCCACGCGTTGGCGCTGCGCCGGTCTGCGGTGAAAGGGACGCTGAACACGCTGCGCGCCGTGGGGCCCGAATCCGTGCTGTCCCGAGGCTACGCCATCGTCCGGCGCGCCGCCGACGACAAAATTGTCCGTTCGACGCACCAGGTTGCCGTGGGCGACTCCTTGAATCTGCGCCTGCTCGACGGCACGATCGGCGCCACCACCGACCGCATCGAGCCTTCCCCCGAGGAAGAAGAATAACCCCCCTATCGAGTCGCTGGAATACCCTTTGCAAGCGCCATGATCCGTGTGGAATCGCAGGCACAGGAGAGATGCCGAGCAATGCTTTTCGCTACTCAGAAGCCGTGGTCACATCGAGGAAGTTGAAAGGCTGACTCCACGTGGAGTAGTAACTTCGATCAGGCAGTAAAGGCAAATCCGCCCCGAAATAATGGGCAAAGATCAGACGGAACGAATTCACCGGGGTAATCGTTGAAGGCAGTTGATCTTCGGGATATCCGGGCAGGAAATAGGCGTTGAGAATCCCCAATCGCTCCTGCATGTTGGTGTTCGCCGCCGATTCGTAGTCCAACTGCATCCCCGGGCCATGATCGCCCTGCAAGATGATGATCGGCGGCCGCTCGCTGCGTGCGAGTATCGATAAGATCATCTTCTCCACCCGGCCATTCAGGTAAGCGAGTTGATCGCGGTAACCGCTGCGATATTCCTCCTGCGTGCCGGGGAACGCGTCCCCGTCCATAAAGCTGAAGCGGAAGTGGTGGTGGATTTCCTCACCATCCGGGCCGAAAACGAAAGGCGGATGGGGAATGACGATGTGGGCGAAGACGAATTTCGGCGCGGACAAATCGACTGCCTCGGGAATGTTATCCAGCAGATAATTTACGAGATCCCGGTGACTTTGATATCCGGGATAATACGTCGGAGCGCCCAACCCGCTGGCGAGCGCCTGCACTGCGGGAAGCGCACTGGTCTCCATCAGCAGCCCCTCGAGGGGAGTGACCGCACGCTGCGGCGCGGCGAAATAGCGATCGGCGTTATCCAACTCGGTCGGTCGATAGCCGGAGTCGAATGCGACGATTTGGTAGCCCTGCTTTTCCAAATAATCGCGGACGGTATTGGAGCGAATCATGCGCATCAAAGCGAGGCGAGCATCCGCACCGGCGTCGGACGTCGAGAGCAACTTGTCGAGATACTCAACGTTGAGCGAGGAGGCCAGTGAAAGGCTGGTCTGGACGTAGTTGCTTCGGCTCTGTCCGGCAACGAAAAATCCCTGAGACTCCAGAAAATCCAGGAACGACTGGTTGTCAAAGGCGTAGAACGTCTCGAGCACATCCGCCCGGCCGTATCCATCCAGGATGATGTAGTAAATATCGGGCTTGGAACTCGCAGCGGTATCGCCGGCTTGGGTCTCGATCGACCGGGGCATCGGCCACGCTTTCCTTCGTTCGAACTCGAAACGGACGAGCTGCGCCAGCGGCAGAAAGAGTGTGACCAGTGCCATCCCCGTCATCAGGCGCCCAATCGATTCCCAATTCAGCCGCGAACGCAGGATGCCCAAAACGATGATGATGAAGAGCAATATCCAAACACCACCCAGCAGCCAATGGTTGCCGATTAAGCCCAGGCGTGAGAAGAGATTGAAGGAGGATTGCGTGACCAACCCGTAATACACGTGTCCGTAGGAAAAAAACAGGAGTATGAAAAGCGAGCACAGCATGGCGCAGCGCTGTTTGTCCCCGATCCACCTTTGCAGCACGAGCAGCGCGAGCAACGTCCCCAGGACCAAAATAAGCAGCGCACGCACGCCGGCAAGCGGGCTGATCTCCGGCGCGTTGTGGGCCATCAGGGAAACCATCGGCACCGCAGCAAAAATCACCGGATGCGTCACCCAGCGATTTGCGAGCCAACGATAGGCCGACTTCAGCCTGGTAAAGACGGCCTGTTTGGATCGCTGCCGGGATTCATTCATGCCGGATTCCACCATGTCCCTCGTTTCGCATGCGAACGACTGTCCTTCGGGCAGTCATTCTAGTATAAAATGCAAAGGGGTGCATTCACAGCGATCGTTCGACTCAGGAGAGGAACATGGCGAAAGAAAAGACTGCGGATCAGTTGAGTTACGAAGAGGCATTTGAGGAATTGGAATCGATCGTCGAGCAGTTACAAACTGCGGACTTAGCCTTGGAGAAGGCACTTTCTCTGTTCGAACGCGGCCAGGCTCTTTCTGCACGCTGCAACGAATTGCTCGAAGAGGCGCAGTTGAAGCTCCGTCAATTGGTGCCCGACGAAACGGGAGGCTACGTCGAAGCGGATTCGATCGACGACGGTGAAAACTGAAGTGTCGACACGCCGCGAACGATAGCGAGGATGTTAAACGATATGCAGCAGTTCCTGACGCGAAGCAGCGTCTTCGTCGACGGTGAAAAGGTGGGATACAGCACTTACAAAATCGACGCGCGCGACGACACAAGGCGGCTGAAAAACAAATTGGAAAACAAACTGGAAGGCAATCTCATCGTCTACCTGCCGGGACACGTGCAGCCGGTAGACGCTGCGCGAGAGCTGCATACCGCGATCGTACAGGCAAGCCGGGCCGGAGTTTTATGGAGCGTCGATATCGATCCACCCAAGGGCGGTGATCCGGTTAAAGCGGCGGCGTTGATCCAGATCCTGCGCCGGGAGGCACTCGGCAACCTGTTCGAAAACCCCATCCTGGCTCAGGAACATTTCAAAGTGACCGTCACCGGTTGGTCCCACGGCGGCGCCGAAGCGCTGCGTGTCGCCGAATTGGCGCCCGACACGGTCGAATGTGTGATCGCTCTTTGTACCGCGGGGCTGGATATGCTGCCCACGCCGCGATTGATCGGCCGGCTGCCACGAGAGATCGCCCGGGTCACCAGAGAGTCCTATCGAAAGCGCTTTGCAACGCTTCGGCCCAGTTTACGCTTCGGGCTACAGTTGACTCGTGGATTTGCGGCCGATCTCGTGCACACCCGCTCCCCCATGCGCCTCGTCAGCGATCTTCGATGGGTCGGCAAGAAAGTCGTCGGACCACAATACGGCTACAAAGGCAGCGTGGTCATCATCCTCAGTGAGCACGACGCTTTTTTCCATTGGCGGGAACTGTTTCCCAATTGTGCCCGGGTCGAGGATGTCGGCGAACATCTCGAGCATTACTACCAACGGAACTTCCCCAACGTAAGAGGCTTTGATTTACGCGTGCTCCCGGGAAGCCATCTTTCGCCGGAGCTTCACGCCGCGGAATATCTTCAAAACGCCCAGGAAGCGCTGGATCAAATGGGAATGGTTTTATAGAACGATCGGCTTCAGCGGGAGCGATCGATCAGAAATCCCGGAAGCTGTCGCGTTTCGGGCGAACCCAAAGCCAGCGACATCAACCAGTAGACTCCAAAACCAACCAGTGCCCCACCAATTCCAATCAGCCAGGTCGAGCGCCCCCCTGTCAGCGCCAGCCAGACCCACAGCACGAGCGACATACCCAGCGAGGCGCCGACGGTATTCAGCATGCCGTGTCCCGTCCGGGCCAGATCCAAACCACCCAGCCGCCTGTGCAAAAGCCACAGCAGCGCGGTGCACTCCAGCGTAGTGGCGAGAGAATTCGCGAGTGCCAGACCACCGTGCGGCATCCAGCCGATGCGCTCGAACAGCGCAGAAAATGCCAGGCTGAAGAGGACGTTCGAGCCCATCATCACGGCACCGACGGCGACGGGTGTGCGCGTGTCGTGCATGGCATAGAAGGCTCGAACGATGATCTCGAGCACCGAGTGGCCCACCAGGCCCACGCCCCACCAAAGCAGCGCCCAGGAGACCTGTTCGGTGGATTGTGCACCGAACGCGCCGCGCTCGAAAAGCAAAGTGACGATCGGCTTGCGCAGCAAGATCAACCCCATACTGGCCGGCAGCGCCAAAAAGAGCACACCGCGCAGCGTGTTCGAAAAGGAACGGCGCAGCTCTTCGATTTTTCCCCTGGCGAACTGCTCCGAGAATGTAGGCAGGGCAGCGATGGCCGTGGCCTGCGCGATCACCGCCTGGGGCATGAGCATCAATTGAAAGGCAAAGGTTAGCGCGCTGAGGCTGCCCTCCGGCTGCCCGGAAGCCAGGATCGTGTTGACCCAAAAATTGAGCTGTACGACGGCCACACCCAGCAGGCGGGGCATCATCAAGCGTCCCACCTCGCGCACTGCAGGCATCTCCAACCCCAGAGTGCGCTGATAGCTTGGCTTTAACATTCGCAGGGCAGGCAATTGCACGAATAAATGCAGCAATGCCCCCAAAACAGTTCCCCAGGCCAGGCCGAAAATACCCAGGGGCGGCACGAGAAACAAGACACCAAATATCAATCCGAGACGGTAGCACGCCGGTGCGAGCGCCGGCAGGGCGAAATGCTGATGGGCGTTGAGCGTCGCCATCAATATCCCGCTCAGTCCGAAAATCGCCGGCGAGAGCAGCATGATGCGCAGCAGTGAAACCGTGAGGCGGATTTGTTCGGCGTCCTTGTAACCCGGAGCCAGAATCGTACGCACCAACCACGGGGCTGCGACGGCCGCCGTCACGCTCAACACGCCCAGGATGATGAGGATCAGATTGACGACGGAGGAAGTAAGTCGCCAGCTCCCCTTGCGATCGTTTCGAGCAAGAAAACCCGTGAGCGTGGGGAGGAAAGCGGATGCGAGAGCCCCGCCTGCGATCAGGTTGAAGAGCGTCTCCGGAAGGCGGTTGGCCGTGTAAAAAGCGTCGAGTCTGGCGCCGGTGCCAAAGGCGTTGGTGATGAGTACCTGACTCGCCAGCCCCGAAAGGCTGGAGAGTGCGAAACCGATCATAACGATGCCCGCAGCACGTGTGATGCGCCGATCAGCAGATTCGTGGTTTTTACTCATGGTTTTTGATTATACAGGATGTAAAAACAATATGGGATGCACACCATAAAATAGATCCGGGTATCAGAATTCCGCTTCGCGGCGAAGCATGAGATGTATGAGGCTATAAAATGGATGCGGAAAAGGGTACACTATGCAGTAGTCGTGGGCCCGGAGGTACTCGGACATGCAAGAGCAATACGAAAAAATGGTCGACTACTACGATGCGCTCTATTCCTTCAAGGATTATCGCGAAGAAGCAGACAAACTGCATCAGCTCATCTGCAAGAATAAACGCTCGGACGGCATGGCACTGCTTGATGTTGCCTGTGGGACGGGGCAGCATCTGTTTCATCTGGAGAAACATTACCAGGTGGAGGGTTTGGATCTCAATCCGCAGATGCTGGAGATCGCTCGCCAACGCTGTGCGGAAGTGCTCTTTCACCAGGGCAACATGCTGGATTTTGAACTCGGCCGCCGCTTCGATGTGGTGACCTGCCTCTTCAGCTCGATCGGATACGTCAAAAATCTGGCAGAACTGAAGCTTGCGATAAACAACATGGCTTGCCATTTGCTTCCCGGCGGCGTGCTGATCGTAGAACCCTGGCTCAGCCCGGACAATTACATCAGCGGCGGACCGCACGCGCTTTTCGTCGATGAACCCGAACTCAAGATCGCCCGCATGAATATAAGCGAGGAGCATGACGGTGTTGCGATCCTGAACATGCACCATCTGGTTGCCAGACCGGAGGGGATAGAGTATTTTGTTGAGAGGCACGAGTTGGTCTTGTTTACCGACGAGCAATACCGTCAGGCTTTCGAGGCGAGCGGCCTGGGGTACATATTCGACCCCCATGGCCTGACGGGCAGAAATCTACTCATCGGGCTGCAGCCGATGGAGCGAGAAGCAGCCTGGCCGTACCACCACTCGGACAGATGACCGTAGACGCGTGAGAAGGATGGTCAAATTCAATGGCAGTTGAACCGGACGACTTTCTGGGTGAAATTCGCTTGGGGCGGCAGTTGTCGACGGTGTGGCAAGTCGCATCCGGCGGACTGGTGATCAGTTTCGCATTGGCATTTTTGGTCTCCGGCAGGGTGGTCTCCTTCATCGGTCTCATCTCCCCGTTCGCAACGCTGTTGACGCTGCTGGTCGTGACGTTCACGATTCTGAACATCCTCGAACTTCTCGCCGGAAGCAGCGATCACGGTGGCACGTACACATTGATACACGAAACCCTCGGGGGCTTGGGCGGTTTTATGGCCGGATGGGTGATTTTCGCCGGGAGCGTGGCATTGGCGGCAAGCTTCATACATTCCGCCGCAGGCCAAATGGCATTATTCCTTCAGTTGCCGGCGGATACCGGAATGTCCCTGGCGCTGGGTTTCTTGCTCCTGCTCGTCGTTTTCCAGATTTTCCGGCTGATCCCTCGCCGCACGTGGCTCGGTCCCATTTTGACGGTCCTGGCACTGATCGTCGCGGTGTTGATCGTCGATATATTCCTGAAATACAATCCGCACATCGACGGCGGATCGATGGATTTCATCTCCGCTGATTTCATGCGCTCTGCCGCCTGGCTATTTGTGGCCTACGGAGCGATCGAGGCGGTCATGGCTTCCCGCCGGCAGATCCGGGATGCACAGCAACGACTGCCCCGGAGTTTGTTTGCCACGCTGCTGATCGGCAGTTTGGCCATCATCGCATTCGAGTTTCTGCCCTCGGCCATTCCGCAGAGCCTGACAGCGCTGGCATTGAGCGATATGCCGTCTGCGCTGCAGCAATCCGGTTTTCTTCCCGGAAGGCTGATCTATGCGATCACCTTCCTGTTGTTCGCATTCGCGGCGAACGCTTGTTTGGTGATGGGTGCGCGGCAGTTGAACGCACTCAGCCGCCAGGGAGCACTGCCGCCGATCCTTCGTTGGCTGAGACGTCCGTTCCAGGTGCAGCCCCTCATTTTCGGTTTGATCCTGGTCATCGCCGCGCCCTTGTTGATTTGGGTGCGCATTGAATGGCTGCTGGACGCAGCCGCAGGCTTTTTCCTGGTCTCTGCATTTCTGCTGAACATCGCCGCCTTGATCAGCCGGCGCACGGAACCGAATCGTCGACGCACCCTGCAGGTACCTTTTTATCCCCTGGTTCCTTTGACCGCACTGGTTTTTTGCGCGGCCATGTGGATCGCCTTGCCCGGTGATGGATTGCTCGGAAATGCCGTTTGGGTTGCGCTGGGATTGCTGCTCTACGTCGCTTACAGCCGGATGCACCTGATCGAAGCGCAGGAAGGAGTCCTCGTTTTCCGGCGCGCGCCGGGTAGAGAGAAAAAGACAGGAGATTATCGAATTTTGGTGCCCATCAGTGCCGGGGTGGAACGGCATTGGATGCTGAGTTTGGCGACGGCGCTTGCCCATCAAACGAACGGCGAGGTGATTCCATTACAGGTCATCCCGATCGCCGACCCACTGGCTATCGCCGAAGGCGGACGCATCGCCAGCGAGCGCAACACGCTCTTTCAATGGTCCACCCGGGTTGCCGCAAAGAGCGACGTACCTACGTTTCCGATCACCCGTCTTGCACGTTCCGTACCCGACGGGATCCTGGAAACCGCCGATGAAGAAAATTGCGATCTGATCCTGCTATCCTGGGTCGTACGTACAGAACAACAAGGTGTGCACATGGGGCGCGTCCTCGATCCCGTCATTCGCCGGGCGCCGTGTGACGTTGCGGTCGCTGCGCTGCACTCCGAATACATAAACGCCATCGTTTCGGAAGCCACTTCGCGCCATTCAGAACGAGACAAGATGGAGGCCGCCGTCGATGGACCCGCTGCATTAAACATCAAAAAAATCCTTGTCCCCACGGCAGGCGGTCCGCATGCCCCATTGGCGACGCGGTTGGCCATGCTACTGGCTCACGAGTTCGACGCCTCGATGAGCGTGGTCTACGTGGCAGACCCCGATTCTACGGAAGAGCAGCTCGCGCGCGGCCATTCCTGGATCGACAAGACGATTCGGAGCATGCGCGAACAGGTAAGCCGTCTATCCAAGGCGGGAGGTCAAACGTTCGATTTCGATCAACTCCCGTTTACTCGCCAGGTGGTTGAGGCAGAAAGCGTCGTCGACGGCATTGCGCAGGCGGGTTCCGAAAACGATCTGGTCTTTATCGGCGCCTCCGAGGAAAGCTTGATCGACCAAGTCCTCTTCGGCACGATCCCGGAACTGGTCGCTCGCGTCTGTGCTACGCCGGTGTTGATGGTGAAGCGCTTTCGCGGTCTGCGGCGATTTTGGCTGCAGCGCGCCTGGGACACCATCTTCGGCGCGGTGCCGACGCTGGAGCGCCAGGAGCAGGTCGAGATATACCGCGAGGTACGGGAGGGCGCTCGCCCGGATGTGGATTTCTTCATCATGATCGGGCTTTCGGCGGTCATCGCCACTTTCGGATTGCTGCAGGACAGTACGGCAGTGATCATCGGGGCGATGCTCGTGGCGCCGCTGTTCACCCCGATATTGGCCTTCAGTTTGGGGATCGTGCAGGGTGATGTGCGCCTGCTCAGTCTGGCCGTGGAAGCGGCGATCAAAGGGATCGCATTGGCCATCGGTCTGAGCATCCTGCTCACTGCGATTTCGCCGCTGCGCACTGAGACGGCAGAAATCATGTCGCGCACGCACCCCAATCTTTTTGATCTGGCGGTCGCGCTTGCTTCCGGAGCCGCAGGTGCGTACGCCGTCGCGCGCAAGGACGTGGCAGCTGCACTGCCAGGCGTCGCCATAGCCGCCGCGTTGGTGCCCCCGTTGGGCGTCGTCGGCATTGGCCTGGCCATGGGGGAAGCGCGGACGGCCTGGGGCGGATTTCTGCTCTTCATCACCAACCTGATCGCCATCACCCTCGCCGGCTCCGTGACTTTGCTCTTGCTCGGCTTCCGTCCTTCCCCGCGAGCGATGCGCAAAGGTCATCTTCAACGCGGAATCGTAGCATCTCTCTTGCTGCTCATCGCCATCAGCATCCCCCTGGCGTCCGTCTTTATCGAGTCAGTAGAAATTTCCCACATCCGCCAAGTCGTCGGCGCAACGGTCAGGCAGCAGATGCAATCAGAAGCAGGTTATACCCTGGAAACAATGGACATCGAACTTGGCGACGCGCGAGTCGTCGATGTGTCCATAACGATCTATGCGAGTAATGAACTGAAATCCCCAATTCTGGAGGATCTCCAGAGTCAGCTGGAAGATGCACTCGGCCGTCCCATTCATCTGCAGGTCGAGAGCGTCCCGGTCGAATCCTTTGAGCTGCGTCCGAAATAGATGAATCGTCGCTGCGCCGGTCACCGGCCGGTGGATGAGAGTAAACGATCCTTGCTCGTGGTTTCGATTTTCTCTTTGAATCATGAGAGCCGGGTACGCCGGGCCCGGCTCTCTCTTAAGGAGGAGAAGAAGAGATCTACCCTTCCATATTTACTATACTGCGATCCGGTTCTTTCACGCGGGACGCTTGTCTGACGTTTAACCTACGCAATCCCTACGCTGGATCGCGATACACGCCGCCGACGCCGCCGTGTATCGACACTCACCGGCGATCGTGCATCGGGTAATCGTCGAATGGAAAACTTACAAAATTGGCTCGAGGGGATCTCCAGCGGACACGCCCTCGATCTGGGAGCCGGCGAGGGGGAATTCGCTTTGGAACTCGCAGAACGAGGTTTTCGAGTGGACGCCGTGGAAGGCGACGCCCGGGTCTACAAACACCTGGCGGCTGCCTGCCTCGACACTCCGGTTGCCGCCCATCATGCCGATGTGATGGATTTCCCCATACCACCGTCAGTCTACGACCTGATCGTCGCCCAGGCCGTGCTGCACTTCCTTCGCCCGACGCAACTCTGGACTCTGGCCGATCGACTCGTCGCAGGGCTCATTCCGGGTGGGATACTCCTGGCCGAAGTCTTTACCACGGACGATCCGGGCTGCGTGGCGTTGAAGGAATCCGGTGCAACCCAAATCGAACCCAACACCTTCCTGGCGCCCGAACCGGTTGGTTTGATTCACTACTTCGCAGCGGGGGAGCTGCGCAGGGTTTTCGCCCCGCTTGAAGTTCTCGAGTACGACGAATCGCGCCGGGCCGATCCACGATCGGAAGACGGCTTTCACGCCGGCGCATGTCTCCTGGCCAGACGCCCACGACCGGTGAAAATCGACGTTTGAAGCGTTCGGAACACAATTCGACCCCATGCTATAATGCGCCACGTTTGCAGGGTTCGTTACGAAGATGCTGCTCGATTGGTTACTGGCGATCACTCCCATCCTTCTGATCATCATTTTGATGGTTCGATTCGGATGGGGCGCCGCCATGGCCGGCCCCGCTGGCTGGGCATTAACCGTTTGTCTTGCGGCGGCGCGTTTCGGCGCCGGTATTCGGCTGCTGGCCGTGAGCCACGCCAAGGCGCTGCTGCTCGGTCTGGACGTGCTGCTCATCGTCTGGGGCGCTTTTCTCCTCTACCGTGTTTTTGACGAAGCGGGCGCGATTGCGGTCATCGGCAGGACCCTGCCGCAGTTGACCGCCGATCGCGGTATGCAGGCTTTGTTGATCGGCTGGCTTTTTGCCACCTTCCTTCAAGGAATCGGCGGTTTCGGCGTGCCTGTAGCCGTCACCGCACCCCTGCTCGTGGGCCTCGGCTTTGCGCCCCTGACGGCCGTTATCCTGCCCACGATCGGGCATGCCTGGGCCGTCACTTTCGGCTCGCTGGGTTCCTCCTTTCAGGCGCTGATCGCCGCCTCCAACCTGCCCGGCGGCACCCTGGCCGCACCGGCGGCAGCCTTGCTGGGTCTTGCCGGAATTGGTTCAGGCTTCATGGTCGCCCAGGTCGCCGATGGTTTGCGATCGGCGCGCAAATTGACGCTTCCGATTCTGACCCTCGGCGTGCTGATGGGCCTTACCCAGTTGTTCTTGGCGACCCACGGATTGTGGAACATCGCCAGCTTCGGCGCAGGGATGGTCGGCCTGCTCGCGGGCGTCACCCTGGCACGACGCTACCGCGGGGGAAGCGCGACACAAGATCGAACCCCCATCGACGCGCGCCCATTCCGGATCGCGGTATCGGGTTATCTGGTTCTGATCCTTGTCACGTTCGTCGTTCAATTCATACCCGGTGTGAACCAGCTTCTCGGCGCGATCGAGATTCGCATTGCCTTCCCCGAAACGGAGACGGCACGCGGCTTTATCACTCCCGCCGGATACGGCCGCATCATTCCGCTCCTGCGCCATGCCGGAGCGATCCTGGGTTACGCAGCGCTGATATCTTTCCTGATCTACCGCAGATACGGCCTGTACCGACCCCGCGCAGGTCGTCGGATTCTGACGGACACGGCGAGACGCTTGATTCCCTCCAGCGTGGGGATTCTCTCCATGGTCGCCATGGCCGTGGTGATGACCCACACCGGGATGACGGACGTCCTCGCGAGCGGATTGGCCTTATGGGTGGCCAGGGCATTTCCATTCCTGTCGACGTGGCTCGGCGCCTTGGGGGCCTTCATCACGGGATCGAACACCAATTCCAATTTGATCTTCGCCATGCTGCAGCGCCGGACGGCCGAATTGCTGCAATTCAACCTGCCCTGGATACTTGCCGCGCAGACGGCAGGAGCCGCCATCGGATCGGTCGTATCCCCGACCAAGATCCTGGTTGGGGTGAGCACCACACAAATGGCGAACGACGAAGGAACTGCGCTGAGGGCGATGCTGCGCTACATCTTACCGCTGCTGCTCGGCGTGGCGCTGGTTGCCTGGATCGCCATAAGCCTATCGTCTCCCTGAGGACGCCCTCCAGAGCCGCCCAAACGCAAATCGGCAGATCGTGGTTTTCCGATTACATGCCGAATGATGTACAATGGCACCCATGGACGAAGTCTACGTTCTGTTTACACTGCCGCTTGAAGATTCCCTGGTGGAGCGTATTAAAGACGTTTCGCCGCGGCTCCAGGTTAGCGTCCATCCCACCTCGTCCGGGGAGAACATTCCTGAGGACCTGCTTGCCGATGTAGAAGTACTCTACACGCTGCATGCTCTCCCGGAACCTGAGGCGGTTCCCGAACTGCGTTGGATTCAATTTCATTCGGCCGGCATCGATCACGTCATCGATCATCCACTGCTGCAAACGGACGTTCAAGTGACGACACTCAGCGGAGCGGCGGCGCCGCAGATGGCGGAGTTCGCGGTCATGTCGATGCTGGCCCTTGGTCACAAACTGCTCGACATCATCTCCGATCCCCCGGAGGAACGCTGGGGAGAAAAGCGCTATCAGCGCTATGAGCCCCTCGAACTTCGAGGGAGTACCGTTGGCATCATTGGCTACGGCAGCGTCGGGCGCGAGATCGCCCGTCTGTGCTATGCGTTCGGTGCGGACGTGCTGGCGTCCAAGCGGGATTTGAAGAATTTACAGGACACAGGGTATTGTCTGGAAGGTTTGGGAGATCCCGCCGCCGATGTTCCCAAGCGGCTGTATCCGCCGGAGGCGCTGCGCTCGATGGCCGCTTTGTGCGATTTCCTGGTGGTTACCGTCCCCTTGACGGCGGCTACACGCGGCTTGATCGGGACGGAAATTTTCGACGCGATGAAGCCCTCGACGTTCCTCATCGACGTATCACGCGGCGGCGTTGTCGATCACGGCGCTTTGCTGGAAGCGCTGAAGACGGAAAAACTCGCCGGGGCCGCATTGGACGTGTATCCGGTTGAACCCCTGCCCGATTCCAGCCCGCTTTGGGAAATGCCAAACGTGATCCTGTCGCCCCACATCGCCGGTTCTTCGGCCGTCTACGATGAGCGGGCGATGGATTTGTTTGCGGAGAATCTCTTCCGTTATCTTTCCGATCGACCGCTGTTGAATTTGTATCGTTCGGACTTGACTTACTGAGGCGCGCGCATGATACGAGGGGTCATTTTTGATTTTGGCTCGACGTTGATCGCCTTCCGCGGTGAAGCGAGTGAGGTGCGCGCCCTTGCCACGCGGGCGATGGTGAAAAAACTAAACGAGGAAAGCGTCCGCCTTGACAATGACGTGTTTATCCAGCGCTTTTACGAATTGCTCGAGACAAGCTTTGCGGCACGTGAGGCTTCGAACATCGAAATCTCATCCATGTCCGTTTTACGTCTCGTACTGACCGAGTTTGGCTATGCGGCTGTCGCAGACGAAACGCTCGAACATGCGTTGGCGTGTTTCTACAAGCATTTCGAAGATCACTGGGAACCGATGTCCGATCTACTCGCAGTGCTCGATGAAATTCATGAAGCCGACTACCGTCTTGGCATGATCTCAAACGCCGGCAATGCTGCCAACGTACAACGTCTGATCGATAAAGCCGGCATCCGGAAATATTTCGATCCCGTCCTGATCTCCTCTGAAGTTGGCCTGCGCAAACCGCACAGACTGCTGTTCGAAACCGTGCTCCGCAGATGGCAGCTCCCCGCCGAGCAGGTGGTAATGATCGGAGACATGTTGAAAGCGGACGTACTTGGCGCCCAGCAGGTCGGTATGCATCAGATCTGGATTACGGCTGAAGCGGACAACGAAAACAACCACCAACACGCTGTTGACATCGTGCCCGAAGCAACGGCGAAAATCCTGCGCGATGTTCCCGCACTGATCCGAAGTCTAACTTCCCGGGGATAGCCCAACTGGAACGTCAGAGCTCACAATCTCGCTTCTTCCGGTTCCGAAAGACGCAGCACAGCGTACAACCCTGTCCTCTGCGGGACGTATAGATGATGGAACGAAACATTTCTAGAAGAGTTTTCGTGGAGGCTACCATGCGGAAAACCGCATTTCTACTCGTTGGAATCACGGCATCGCTGGCGACGCTGGCCTGTAGTTTCAACTTTTTACCGCTGCGCACCAGCATACGGATGGATAAACTCGAGACCGGTCCGACGGTTGCCGAAGAGGTGGAAATTCCCGTACCCGATGCGGAGGTCAAGACCAGTCTCGAGATCCTCATGGGCGCCGGCGAATTGTACGTTCGCCCGGGAGCCGAGAATGCACTTCTCCAGGGCACGGTCAGCTACAACGTCGAAGAGTTCGCCCCACACATCATCACTGAATACGGATATATCCAGCTGCGGCAGGGAGAAGAAGAATCGGGTGAATACACTTTCCCCGATATCAGCGGAGACGTGGAAAACACCTGGGATTTACGTTTGGGGGACGAAGCAATGGAATTGATCCTCACCGTTGGCGCCTCGCGCAGCGATATCGAACTGGGCGGTCTGGCCATCAACGATCTGCGTGTGACGCAGGGGGCATCCGACTTCGAGCTGTCCTTTTCGGAAGCGAACAGGATTGAAATGTCCACCTTGCGCTTCACGGGCGGCGCTTCGGATGCGGAACTGAACGGGTTGGCCAACGCAAATGCCCGGGATATTTTCTTCACCGGCGGCGCTGGCCGCTATACGTTAGATTTCAGCGGTGATTTACAGGACGACATGTACGTGAAGATCGAAGCGGGTCTGGGAGAGGTGATCATCATCGTCCCTGAGGGAATCGCTGGGAGAATCGAATTCGAGGGTGCCCTGGCGGATGTCGATGCGTATGATGATTGGCACCGCTCCGGAGACACGTATACGCTCGAAGGAACGGGCGCCAGGATCACCTTCGAGATCTCCATGGGTCTTGGCAGTCTGCAGCTGCGCAACTGGTGACGCTCAACGAGCGTATCGACGGCAGTGATCGGTATGGACGGGCGCTTCGCCCGTCCTTTCGATTCTTTCCCAGGATCAGGGTAACGCAGCGCCCTTCGTCTCGCTGTATATCATGGATAGAATCTCGTCCGCTTCTTCCGCGGTGGCCAACCTGGGACGGCCTTCGTCCGTCAGCATCATAGGCACGACTTCGATTTCCCGCACGCCGCCTGAATCCAGCCAAACATTGAGTAATGCGGTTTGGTAAATGTCTCCGTCGTCGAAGACGAAGTTGCCCAATCCGTACACGATCACACCCTGATTGTAAAATTCAATCCCCTGCAGGACGTGCGCGTGATGGCCCAGAACGAGATCGGCGCCGGCGTCGATCGCCGTGTGGGCGGCAGTCACCTGCGGTAGGCTGGGCTGGACCACGTATTCGTAACCGCTGTGCAGCAGTACGACAACGATGTCGGCGAGCGGCCGCACGGCGGCGATGTCCGCCCGCATCTGCTCGGGATCGGCCCAGGACACGCCGGGCTGATTCTGCGTGGCCGTCCAGGAACGTGCGTCAAAACCGCGCACCTCGACCGGTACGTCTACGTAGGACAGAAATGCGATGTTCGTTCCGTTCGCGGTCAGGATGACCGGTGCAGCGGCGGCAGCCGCATCTTCCCCCGCGCCCACGGATTGGACGTGGTTTTTCTCCAGCAGAGAGATTGCGTCCAGTAGCGCTTCGGGACCATAGTCCATGGCGTGGTTGTTTGCCAGCGAAAGCAGGTCGAAGCCCGCGATGGCGAACGACCGTGCGGCTTCCGCAGGGGCGCGGAACGTGTAGCCCTTGTCGACCGGCGCACCCTGCTCCCCCATGGCACATTCGAGATTCCCTACGGTGACGTCCGCCGTGGAGAGAAAATCGAAAACCAGTTCGAACGGAAAGATCGGATTGCCGTTCGCAATTCTCTCGCCGATGCGCCTGTCCAGCATGACGTCGCCCACGGCAACCAGGTGCGTGGCCGCATCGAATCCAAGGCGGCCGGCGATCAACGATCCGATCTCCGCAGCCTCCGCTTCGAAGCCCTGCACCGAGATCACGCTCCATCTCTGTCTCAGTGGATATTCAGCATCACCGGGATGTGCGCCATCGACCGTCAGCGATTTGAGTTTTGGGGTCATGTCCACCCAATCCAGGACCGCAACGAACGGAGAAGGTTCTAGGCGCATTTCCTGCGCCTGCTCCAGGGAGACATCTTCCCACGCCGAGGTGAACGGGACCGCCAGGGCCAGAACACGTTCGCCTGCGGGCACACCTTCATCGCCGGGGACGAGCGCCAGATCGGTAACGCCTCGATCCAGCCACTGGCCAGGGTCGTCGTCCACCATGAGCTGCCACCTGTCTGGTGAATCCAATGCGGCAATCGCCTGCTCGGCCAGACCGGCCCAACGCTCCGGAACGACCATCCGGACCGGTTCGGGACTCGGCGTGATCGTGAAGGTCGATGTTGGGGAGGAGATTGCCTGCGCAAACGGCTCTGTCGCCGCTGCGAGTGTACTCGAAGGAAATGGGTCCGGCGTTGAACCGCCCGCAACCTTCGCCGCACATGCGTTGACGAACGCGCCAAGCAGGACGGCCAGCAAGAGCGCGCGCAGATACGTTGGAAGTTTGATCGTTCGCAACATTACCTTGCATTGTATCCTTCTTTATCTGATACCGCGAAAAAGCACTTTCGTGCAGCCATAAGAACAGAAAAGACTCCCTGGAACGAAATTGCTCCCAGGGAGTCGCAATGCAGATTCCGCTTTACGACGATTATTGAGAGAACGTCAGAGGAGCGAGTTCTTCCTCGATCATGCGAACCACCAATTCGTCGAGCGAGAGCACGCTGTAATCATCGACGTGATGGGTCGTGTCGTCTCCGGGCGCCCCGCCGGCGCCGTAGGTGAGGAAGAGGAATTTGCCGCTGCTGATCTGGGCCAACTGGCGGAAAACATATTCGCCCTGATCGTCCAAACCGCTGGACGCCAGCGGATAGATCTTGATCCCCATTTCGGCCGCGGCGAAGACGTCCGCCGCGTAGTCGTAATCCTGGGCGTAATCGAGATGGGGCGGTGCATCGGCCAGGAGAAAGATCAAACTGACCGTGGCCTCGCCGCGCCACTCCGGCAGGTGAATGGCGTTGTGCAATCCCTCGTTGAGGCTTTCCGGATAATCTCCACCACCGTCGGCCCGGACCCGGGCAAGCTCTTCGGTGAAAGCCGCCACGTCGGGCGTGAAGTCAAACGTGCGGCTGACAAACAGGTCCCCTCGATCGCGGTAGATGGTCATCCCAAAACGCACGTTGGGATTCGACGGCAGTGCTTCGATCTGCTCGGAAACGGCGATCATGTTTTCCTTCAACTGTGCAATCTCGTCACTCATACTGCCTGTGGCATCAATCAGGAAGTGCACGTCGAGGCGTAGCGGCTGCGTGGACGATTCGGCGTCGAGCGTGACGGCGTGTTCCAGGTCTTCCCGGTCCATGACTTGGGAAACTTCCCGGCCATCTTTGGCCACAACGATCTCCAGTTTTTCGAGATCGGACTCCGGGTAAGCGTTGGGAAAGAACAACACGCTTCCGTCGCTGTGAGTCGTGAGCCGGGCGAGGCGGTCGCCATTCTCGTCGAGGACGGTCACTTCCGCCCCAAGCACGGGCTGCCCTTGCGCGTTGGAGACGGTAATGGTGTGTCGACCGGTGACATCGACATCGTGGACGTCGATCCCCCACTCCGTAAAACGCAGTCGATAGAGCAGGTAGTCGTCCCATTCGGCGTTGTCATCCACACTGCCCGCCCGCAGGTTCGGCGCCTGGCTGCCGCTGGCAGGTTCACTTTCCAGCTTAACCGCACCAACGGCGGCTTCTTCCAGCTCGACCGGCGGTTCAGCGGCGGGAAGTTCGGCGAAGGAATCTGCCCCGGCAGC
Organism: Anaerolineales bacterium; assembly: GCA_037382465.1. Taxonomy (NCBI): domain Bacteria; kingdom Bacillati; phylum Chloroflexota; class Anaerolineae; order Anaerolineales; species Anaerolineales bacterium. The sequence continues at coordinate 40,111 of JARRPX010000011.1, forward strand.
CACACCTTCGGCAGCCGGCTCAGCCGAATCGCTCCATCCTGCTTCCCCGTCCCAGTCGATCCATCCCCCGCCCTCTTTTCCGCTCGACCCAACGAGTGGGTCCATCACGCTGCAAGCCCCGAGGCCAAGGGTGAGGATCATCAGGATGTACGTCCAACGTATATCGGCTTTGTTCTTCATCGGGTTCTCCTCTCTTCAGGGAGATGGATCATGATCGGATGTGATCTTTAGACGCAGAAGGATCAGGCTTTGTTCCCGGGGAACAAAGCCTGGCGATTGGATACGAGTCACGTTCGAGGATGCGAATTGAGACTGCAGAACTTGCGATTGATTAAGGTTGGGGTTCCACGCTGACCAGAACGGCCCGCACGACGGTGCGCCAACGGTAGGTTCCGCTTTGCTCGTCGAAACCGCCGCAGGTGATCAAGGTGACCCAATCCAGATCTTCGTGGCCGAGTGACGACGTGTCCTCGGGGTGGACCCAGCTCACTTCACGCACGGAATAAACGTAGCGCATACCAAAGAAATGGATGACGACCTCGTCTCCCCAGGAGAGGCGGCCGAGATTTGCAAACGGTCCGGGCAATCCGGAGGGCAGCGTCACGTGGCCGGTGATGGCGGTGTTGCCCTGCCAGGTTGGGAATGCCGTTCCTTGAAGATAGCCGGCGTCGCCCCACAACCAGCTTACGTCCCACCCGCTCTCGGTCTTCGGGACGCCAACGATGGGGATGTCGACGTCTAATTTTGGAATTTCGAGTCCGAGCGTAAAGTAACTCTTGTACCGTTCGCTCTGCGACTGCGCGGGCAGCGAAGTCACCACGCCGGGTGCAAAGCCCGTTTCCGGCAGTCCCCCTGGTTCGAAGATGTTCAGGAAGAAATCATCGTCGTTGTTGGTCAGATCTTCGTCCAACGAGGAAGTCGTCAAACCGACGCTGTTGGTGCCGCCCGGAGGTTCGCCCAAAGCGTTCACTTGGGTGGTGACGGTGATGGTGTAGAAATCGGTGGACGACACGGTGCCCATGTCGATCGTGACCGTGTTGCCGGCGATGGTGACGGGTTGTCCCTCGTCCGGCACTATCGTCACGCCGATGACGTCCAGGAAGACGGGCAGGGTGTCGACGACTTCCACATCGAGCGCATCTGTGTTGCCCTCGTTTTCCACCGTAATGGTGAAGACCACGATGTCACCCACGGAAGCCGTAGCCGGATCGCCGGTCTTGGTCAGCGCGGGGTCGATAATCGTGGCCACCGTGACGCTGGCGTCGTCCTCGTCGTCCTCCGATTGATCGCCGTCATCGTTGTCTGGTGTGGAATCGGGATCGTAGAGACCGCTGGCGATCACCTGGGCGACGTTGGTGGAAGTGCCAACGACATCGACGGTGGCCTGGAAGGTGAGGATGGCGCTCGTGCCACTCGCCAGGGAATTTACGTCCCAGGTCAATACCGGAACGGCAGAGTCGTCGTTGCTATCACCACCGGTGATACTGCTCGGAACGTACGTCAAGCCGGCCGGTATGACGTCTTCGACAACGATGTTGGTGGCCGTGTCCGGACCCGAGTTGTTCAGCGTAAGGGTGAAAATGACCGTGTCGCCGAGATCGGGCGAGGTGTCGTTGACGATCTTGACCAGGCTGAGATCCGCGGACGGCAGCTGGTAGCCGAAGTCCGAGTCGTTGTAGTCTTCCCCGGCGGTCAATCCGGTGACAGCATCGGGGTCCGTGCCGCCGGTCAAGACGTAGCCGGTGAGCACCCCGCCGGTGTCGGTCACGTCGACGATGTAGTCCCCGGCGGACAATCCGCTGAAGTCGTACGCACCGCCGCCTGC
>JARRPX010000012.1:0-3348 GCA_037382465.1 Anaerolineales bacterium
GGTTTCCAAAACCCTTCGGGTCTTCTACATGACTCTTCATTGAAATATCATCCTGTTAACGATCGCTGTTCCGCAGTAAATTCACTCCGATCTCATATGCCCGGATTTTCACCCCGCACCCAACACCTCGCACCCGGATTGACAGACCGCCAGAACAAGAGTAATATGTATGCAAGCACTTACTTACACATGGATGATAATCATGCCCCATGACGCAAATGAATCCACCGACACCCGCCAGCGCCTGATCCAGGCCGCAGCCGAACTCTTCGCCACGCTCGGGTACGCCCGGGCGACGACGCGCAAGATCGCCGCCGAAGCGGGAGTCAGCGAGGTGACCCTCTTCCGGCACTTCGGTTCCAAGAAGAATCTCTTCGCCGCAGTGCTGGAAGAATACGCCGACACGCCGGACATGCGCGCCGCCCTCGGTTCGCAGTTCTCAGGCGACTACCCACAGGACATGCTCACCCTCGGCCGGCACTTCATGCGCATGCTCATCGAACGCCGGGAAGCCATGCGCATGATGCTCTGCGAGGCGGGTCATTTCGAGGAAGTCAGTGAGGTCCTGGGCCGGATGCCGCGCGGACTGCGCGACGGGTTGGCCGCCTACCTGCGCCGCCAGATCGCCGAGGGTCACGTTCAGGACATGGATCCCGAAGTGATGGCGCAGGCCTTCTTCGGCATGTTCTTCTCTTACAACGTCGCCCGGGCCATTTTCGCCGGGAGCATGACCCTCGAAACCTCGATCGACGAAGTAGTCCAGCAGTTCGTGGACATATTCGTTAACGGGACGGTTCGCCGGAGTCAATGAGTCCACGCCCAACGGAGGATTGCATGGAAGCAGAAAACGCAGTGTTCGTCGATTCGGTGACGCGCCGTTTTGGCGATCTGGTCGCCGTGGACGGCCTCTCCTTCAGCGCACGACCGGGTGAAATTTTCGGCCTGCTGGGACCCAACGGCGCCGGTAAAACGACGACGATTCACTTGATCACGGGTCTGCTCAAACGCCACGGCGGTGCGATTCGAATCCTTGGTTTCGACCCCCAGGCACAAGCCCGGGAGGTGCGGCGCCGTATCGGGCTCGTGCCCCAGGAAACCAACGTCTATGCGGATTTGAGCGGCGTCGATAATTTATTGCACCACGCCGCGCTCTATTGTGACAAGCTGGCCAATATCGAAGGTCGAATCGAGGACATGCTGCGCCTGATGAATCTCTGGGAGCGGCGCGGCGATCCCGTGCGCACCTATTCCGGGGGGATGAAGCGCCGTCTCGCCCTGGCCCGGGCCCTGTTGCACGATCCGCCGCTGATCCTCTTCGATGAGCCCACCCTGGGCGTGGACGTGCAGGGCAAACACGTCCTCTGGGAACACATCAAAACGCAGCAGGCCCGGGGCAAGACCTTCATCGTCTCCACCAACAACATGGAGGAAGCCGATACGCTCTGCGACCGGCTGTTGATCATCGACCACGGCAAAGCGATCGCCATGGACACACCGGAACGCCTCAAAGCCACGCTGGGACGCGACGTGATCTCGCTGCGGACGACTCCCAATATTGAAAATCCGCAGGACCTGTTCCGCGGGCTGGGCCTGCAGGCGGCCACGTTCCCCCAACCCGACCAACTCCGTCTGGAAGTGACCAACGCAGAATCGATCGTAGGCGAATTGGTCGCCCGCGCCGCCGCCGGGCACCGTCTCGACTCAGTGCGCATCATGCGGCCTACGCTGGACGACGTTTTCTTGCACTACACCGGACGCGCCCTGCGGGAGTGAAACCATGCGACGCCTGCGATTGCTGATCCTGAACGAATTGAAAATGGTCCGTACTGCGCTGCCAATTCACCTCATTGCATTACTGCAGCCGGCATTGATGTACTCGATCATGGCGGGCGTGCTCGTACACCCGACGTTCGACGTCAATCTGATCCAGCCGACAAGCGACGCCGGCCAGCGGCTGCTCGAGGCCATGTACGAAGTCGGCTCGCCGGACGGCGCAGCCTACATCCACCCCGTCCTGGTAGAAGAGGGTGATCCCATCGGCGCGGGGGTCGTCACGGTCGAAGAAAGAGATCATCGAGCCACGGCCGTCTACCGCTATGGATTGATCGACAGCAACCTGGTCAAGAACCTGCGCAACCGCCTCACCGCAGCGGCACTGCGCGTCTGGGACGATTCGCTCGACGGACGGGCGGTCGGCATCGTCGAACATCCCTGGCTGCCGCAAGACCCTCCGTACAACCTCTACTTCGGTATGGCCATGCTGCCCATGACGACCTTTCTGGCCGCGGCGCTCATCGGTGGGTTCCTCACCGCCCAGGAGTTTGAGTTCGACACCATTCTCGAATACCGCCTCTCCCCCGTTTCACCGGCACTGGTGTTCATCGCACGCATCGTCCGTCTGGTGTTGTTGGGTTGGTTGTCGGCGGGAATTTTGATGGTCGTTATCGGATCGTTCAACAGCGTTTGGCCCAACTCGATCTTCGCCGTCGCCCTGATTCTGCTGCCCATCGCCCTCGTCGGCGGTGCGATCGGCATCAGCGCCGGCCTGCTGCTGCGCAGCAGCCTGCCGGCGTTCGTGGTCGGACTGAGTTCGGCGTTCGGCTGCTGGATCCTGGGCGCCGCCTTCGGACTGCCCACCGGTTTCAGCAGCGCATACGAGTTCACCAGCCGGCTCGTCCCCAATTCCTACGCCGTGGAACTGCTCTTCCCGCGTTACTACGGCATTAAAATCGGCAACAGCACTACCTCGATCCTCGCCCTGACGGTTTTCAGCGCCGCAGCGCTGGGACTGTCGGCGTTCGCTTACCGCCGCCGAGTCTTGGGACAGCAGGAGTGACCGCCATGAAGCGCTTCTGGATTCTGTTAGGAACTGAATTCAAAGCCTGGCGGCGCGATCCGATCACCGCCCTGGGCGGCTTCATTCCCCCCACCTTGATCCTGATCGCCTTCGGCCTGCTGCTGGGCGGCCGGTTGAGTTTCAAGCTGGCCGTGATCGACCACGATGAGGGACCCTACGGCGCGGTGCTCGGTGAAACACTCGCCGAAGTCATATCCCCCTTCGGCGTTCCGTACTACGACGTGCTCGACCTTCCCGAGGAAGAGGCCCGGGAGACGTATCACGCTTACCGTATCGACGGTTTGTGGGTCATTCCGCGAGATTTCTCGTCGCGGCTGGAGGCCGGAGAGAACCCCGCGATCGAAATGTACTTCATCAACTACAACGACGACCGCGCCAAGAATCACCGCATCTACTCGGCTGAAATCCTGTGGCGCTTCTACGAGAAGATCGGCCAACCCGCACCGCCGATCGCCCTTGCCGAAGTATATCCCCGTCCCGAAATGGTGCAT
>JARRPX010000012.1:3381-44512 GCA_037382465.1 Anaerolineales bacterium
TGCCCAAGACGCTGCTGGCGCTGATCGCCGGGACCGTCACGGGCACCGCATTTCTGGGCATCCTGTATATCTGGTTGGGAGTCTGGCCGGGAAGGTTTCTGTGGGCGGTATGGCTGCTCTTCGGCCTTGTGGCGTTGTTCTGGATCGCACTGGCCCTGGCAGTCGGATTGCGCGCCCGCAGCTACATGCCCGGGGCGATTGGAGCCGTGTTGGGCGCGCTGATCGTGTTTTTCGTCAGCGGGGGTCTGAATCTATGGCGCTGGAATGCCCACAACGTCAATTGGTTCTCGTGGCTCTTTCCCTACATCTACGCCGTCGATCCCCTGCGGGACATGATCCTTTTCAATGCCTGGCCTGTCGATTGGAACTCGGCGCTGTCGATCACGGGCGCATTTGCTGTAGTTTCATTGGCAGCAGGCTGGAGCTTCAGCGCGCACAGAATTCGACGATTGGGATGAATATAAATCCCCCGATTCCAGTTTCAATCTTTGTCAACAAGTCCAGCACGGATCAGGAATTCGAGGATTTCATTCGCCGCAAGCTCGTGACCAGCCACGTTCCAATGCCCATCGGCCGGGAAATAGAGCATTTCGCCCGCAAGCGCTCTTTCGCGAAACGCGGGCAATAAATCCACGAAGTAGATGCCCCGCACATCACAGAAATCCGCCAGTCTTTGTGCGACGTTATTGAGTTGCGTCACATCCACGTCCGGCATTACGTCTTCTAGATATGGCCAATAAACGTGTTCACGATTGGGGATAAAGACCACCACCAGACTGGCCTCGTGCCTGGAAGCAAGATCGGCAGCATCCTCGAGTGCAGCTTCGGTCAACTCCCAACCGCGCTGCACCTGCGGATCTTCCGGATCGGTCATTTGCCAAGCATAGGTGCCATAACGCAAATACATTCCGTCTTCGTCATACTCCCCGGAACCGGAATCTGGTAGCAGGAACAGCTCGGGATTGACCAAGGCAGCAAAGAATTGGAAGCTGCGTAAACTGAAGGGGAATGGCAGCTCAGCATTCTTGGACACACCTTCAGGCGTCCACTCGAGGTAATTGGATGCACCGGAGAGCCGAAAATCTTGTGCAGCGGTGCTTTCGGGCAGATCATTGCCGAAGAAAGTCCAGATCCAGACGTGTGTCTCCAGCGGAATGGCGTACCGGCGAATGGCGGAAGGATAGACGTATGAATTCCACCCCGCCCAACCGAGGTTTGCCACGCGCAGGCCGCTTTGCGTTTCCAAACGCTTGGGCCAGCTTTCCTCCATGGCAACCCCAAAACCGAAGGTGAAGGAATCTCCGATTGCAGCGATATCATAACTGCCCGTGAAAGCTTCATCTCGCAATCCGTCCGCATTGGTCTGCACACGAAAACTAAATTCGGGATGCCCCGTGATCAACGTATCCTGGTTGGGTTTCAGGTGCAGCAGCAGCTCGGAATCCGGCTCCCAAATAGATTCCAATTTTTCGATCAAGGAGAATCGGTTGGGCACCGGCAGAATACGCAGCGCGATTTCGAGGCATATCAACGCAAGTAGGATACCAAAGAGAATCAGCAGAAAACGGGATAGCACATATCGCAGGAGTTTACGGGTGGAGTTTCCGGACTTCATACTCTCAGCTTTTTACGCTCACTTCTTGCGGACGATGCAATCTTCAATGTAGAGACTGTCGATCCCAGACCGTTGGAAGGTGTTGAGGGCATCCTCTGGAGATGCCACGATCGGTTCTCCGCGCAGGTTGAAGGATGTGTTCAGCAGAACGGGTACTCCGGTCTCCTCGGCGAAGCGTTCGACCAAACGGTAGTAGCGCGGGTTCCATTCCATGCGAATCGTCTGCAGCCGGCCTGAGCCGCCTGCGTGAGTCACAGCGGGAATAGCCGCTCGTTTCTCTTCGATCACAGGAAAGACCATGAGCATGTAGCGCAAAGGATAGTGCCGTTTTGGCTCCGTCAGACCCTCATAGAATTCAGCGGCGCGTTCTTCGAGCACCACCGGCGCGAAGGGCCGGAATGGTTCCCGGAATTTGATCTTGGTATTAACGATCTCCTTCATATCCGCACGACGCGGATCGGCCAATATGGAACGGTTTCCCAATGCGCGCGGTCCCCACTCAAAGCGGCCCTGATAGATACTGATCACCTTTCCTGCCATCAAATCCTGTAACATCGCCGCGATCATCGCTTCCTCATCATTCACCCGTTCGAATCGAACAGAAGCGTTTTCCAGGCGATCATGTACATCATCCGGGGAGTAGCCCTTGCCCCAATAACTGTGCTCCTGCACAAATTTCCGCCTCTTTCCCAATAAAACATGGTAGACGTATAAGGCTGCGCCCAGCGCGCCACCCGAATCGCCGGCCGCAGGTTGTATCCAAACCTCCTCGAAAGGCGTCTCTCGGAGCAGACGGCCGTTCGCCACGCTGTTCAATGCCACACCTCCGGCCATGCACAGTCGTTTTGATCCGGTACGCTCGTGAAGGTTTCGGGCAATACTGAGCAGTGTTTCCTCGGTCACGTGCTGAATGCTGGCGGCGATGTCCGCATAATACTGGTTTTTTCGCGCGACCTCCTCGTCCCAATCCGGATGATCGCGTTTCGGATGCGTTGTCGGTGTGAAGAAGACGGAATCGTGCACCCGTGGCGTGCCAAACAGCCGTTCGAAGCGGTTGTTGAAAGTGCGCGAAGAGGAATGATGGTAGCTGAAATAATCCATGTTGAGACGAAAACCACCATCAACTGAGACCTCGAGCAGCTTGTAGATGTCCTCCACCCGGTTTGCGCGCCCGTAGGGCGCCATGCCCATTACTTTATATTCTCCGTTATTAACCCGAAAACCGAGGAATGCGGTGAAAGCCGAATATAAGAGGCCGAGTGAATGTGGAAAGCGAGTTTCAGAAAACAGTGTGATTTCATTGCAGCCTTTGCCATCCCAGCAAGCGCGGCCTTTGCCTACGCTTGTCGTGGTCCATTCACCAACGCCATCGACGGTAAGGATGGCTGCCTCTTCGTAAGGAGAAGCAAAGAAGGCACTTGCGGCATGGGAAAGATGGTGCTCGACGAAAAGCACCTTCTCTTCGGGAATACCGAGGAATTTCGCCAGCGCCCCCTTGATCCACAGTTTTTCATCGAACCAGGCGATCATCGCTTCGCCAAAAGTCTTCCAAGAATTGGGGAATGTGCCCAGGCAGGACATCAGAATACGTTCGAATTTAAGCAGCGGTTTCTCGTAGAAAACTACGTAGTCCAGGTCGCGGCCGCTGATCCCCGCCTGCCGCAAACAAAATTCGATCGCAGAAACGGGAAACCCATAATCATGCTTGCGGCGGCTGAAACGCTCCTCCTCGGCCGCAGCGACGAGGTTACCTTCTTTCAACAAGGCAGCGGCAGAATCATGATAGAAGCAGGATACGCCGAGAATGATCATCAAAATTGCCGTTGGGCTTCTTCCATGTCTGCCTGGAGTGATTCACGCTGGATCCAATAAGATGCGGGAGATGATTCGCGTATATGCAGTGGATCGCTGAAAAGACGCAGGATGAAACCCCAGGGAGTTATCACGAAGAAGTAGAAAAGAATCAGAAGCATGCGTCCCTGATAATTTCCCATTCTGGCCGAAAAGGACTTCCAGCCTTGCCAGGCCAAACGCCACCATACGCCAGTATGATCCGTCATGGATCGCGTTTTCTCCATCGGCTGCGATCCAAGGCGAATGCGCGTCATACAGCCAGCCAGTATCACGACAGCAGGAAGCCAGACGAGCAGCGCCAGACTTTTTCCCAAAGCTGGATACGTTATGAGTCCGAAGAAACAGAGCAGGACCAGGGTGCCGAAATCTACCAGGCCCGGCGCGGCGACTCGCCCCGATCCGGCGAAGATTGCCGCTCCGCTGGAATAGGCCATCATGATCAGAATCAAGAACAAGACGATACTCAAAATGTCCATTTAGCGTCTCAAAAGAACAGCGGCGGTTAGGTTAGAAAAGAGTGTAGATGAAGGGCGCAATCGCCGATCCCTGGGCGAACACCAGCATCACCACCACCAGAATCAAGATGACCACCATGGGGATCAACCACCAGCGTTTTCGCTTCCATAGAAAGGTAAGCAATTCTCCGATGATTCCCATGCGGGAAAGTAGACTGCTGCGAGGTTGTTCACTCATTCGCCCCTCCAAACATTGATGCCCACTATAGCACAGTGCGGATTTCGCAGCGAACTCGACCCGTCATGAAAAAAAGAGCCGCCCAGGAGGGCGGCTCCATAGTGCCGGACCACGTAGACAGCATCGAAAGTCATTCCGCAGCGGTCACGAACACCACATCTGCCGGCATGCCGGGTTTGAGCGAATTGCTCGAATCTTCTACCGACAAATCAACCGCGTAAACCGTTGTCTGGCGGTCTTCCTGGGTTTGCACGTTGCGCGGGGTGTACTCCGCCTGGTTTGCGATGCGTATCACGACCGCCTGGAAAGTCTGGTCGGGGAACGAATCCACGCTCACTTCGGCCTCGTCACCGATGTCGATCTGCCCGTAGCGATCCTCCGGCAGATAAACGGTGATGGTCAGACGGTCCAGCTGCCCGATGGTCATAAGCGTCATTCCCGGTACGGCCACCTCTCCGGGCTCGACGCTGCGCGTCATCACCACGCCCGACACCGCGGACTCGACGGTCAGTTTCTCGAGCTGCACTTCGAGCAAATCCAGGGCCGCCTGGGTTTGCGCCTCGGCCGTTCCGGCTTGTTCCACCGCAGCTTGCGCCTGGTTTACGGCGGCCTGCGCCACGGTCAAATTCGCTTCGGCCTGTTTGACTCCGGCCTGCGCAGCCTGCACGCGCAGCGATTCACGTCCCACCAGAAGCTGATCGCGTTGGTCCAATGCGGTCTCGTAGCGTTCGATCGCCACAGCCAGATGGGCGCGTGCTTCGAGCACGTCCTTGGCCTCTTCCTCACTCAGCAGCGAATCGTAATCGTCCTGCGCCGCCTCCAGCTCGTCCTTCGCTTTGTCGTAGATATCGTCGATGAAATCGTCCATGTAGCTTCGATCCAACGAGGCAACCCGCCGTTCCCAGAGTTCCCGGGCCACTTCAAACGCAGCCTGCGCATCCAACAATCGCTCTTGCGCGGCGGTCAACTTATCGGACCCCGTTGCCTTAATAACGGCCTCGTAATTGGTCCGTTCCTCCTCCAGCATTTTACTCGCCGCATCGATCTCGGCTTCAGCGCCGGCGAGGTACTCCGATTGCTCGAAATACCAGGCGGGCAGATCGAAGCTGTAGGGAAAGACCTCCGCCCAGGCCTGCGTGCGAGTGGGGGAATCCTGGGCTCGAGCGGCCGCCAGTTCCATTTCATACTGCAAGTTGGCCAATTCCACGCCCGCTTGCGCGGCTGATAACCCGGCTTTGGCCGAATCGAGCATGCTTTGCGCCGCACTCCGGCTGGCCAGTGCGGATTTGTGGGCCGCCTCGGCCTGTGCGATCTGTTGGGTCAAAGCTTCACCGTCCATGCGGAAGAGCGCCTCGCCCGCCTGGACGGAATCGCCTTCCTCCACGAACACTTCGACCACTCGCCCCGCCAGTTCCGGCGCCACGACCACCTCGACGGCTTCGACCACTCCGGAAGCACGAAGCTGATTCGATCCGCCGCCGGAACATGCACTCAGCACTCCGCCCAACAGGATGATACCGATCATTAGCCAATGGATTCGTTTTTCACGCATGTAAACCTCCTGCTTTCAAACTCGACGGAGATGGATCTCCGATCGAGCCAACTTTTCCATCAACGCATACTGGCGATAAATACGTCTTCCAGCGAGGGCTCGACGACCGTGATCGTGCCCGGGTCGATGCTTGCCCCGCGCAGTTCCTTCCGGATGGCCTTCTCACTCGCCTGCACGTCGGCTACCGTCACGTGGAGCAGTGATCCGTATAATTCCACACTTTCCAGCGCCAACTTGCCGGATTCCTGTGCCGCACGCAGTACCTTGACCGCTCGTTCGGCGTCCGCAGGCGCGATCTCCAGAACCTGGCCGCGCATCATGCTTTCCTTGATCGATCTCGGCGAGCCGCGTGCGATGATCTTGCCGCGCTGGAGGAAAGCCAGACGGTGGCAGTGTTCCGCCTCATCCATGTAATGGGTGGTGACGAAGACCGTCACGCCCTGGACGATCAAATCGTAGAGCAAATCCCAAAACGCCCGCCGCGATACCGGATCGACGCCGGCCGTCGGTTCATCCAGGAAGACCAGTTCGGGACGGTGAAGGATCGCCGCGCTCAGCGCCAAACGCTGGCGCCAGCCGCCGGAAAGTTCGCGCGTTTTCGAGTGCTCGTGCTCCTCCAGCCCGGCCATCTTCAGGGCTGTCTGGATGCGCTCTTCCAATTCCGCATTGGAAAGCCCGTAGACCTTGCCGTAGAAAGTGAGATTGTGGCGCACGGTGAGATCGTTGTACAGGCTGAAACGCTGGGACATGTAACCCACCCGGCTCCGAATGCGTTCCGGGTGCTCGAGCACCGGCACCCCCAGCACCTGCACCGTGCCCTGGGTGGGCTTCAACAAACCGAGCATCATACGAATCGTGGTCGTTTTTCCCGAGCCATTGGGGCCTAGGAATCCGAAGATTTCCCCACGATGCACCTCGAAATCGATCCCATCGACTGCGGTGAAATCACCGAACTGTTTGGTCAAGTCCCGGGCGATGATCGCCCTGTTGTTGTCCTTCGTATTCATCTCGATCAACTCAATGCACGCCGTACGTAGCGCAGCGAAACGGTTCCAATGACCACGCCTAACAATAGAAGCGCAATCAGGTTGGGCCACAATACTTGCAGATTGGCACCCTTGAGCATGATGCCGCGCACAATCGCCAACCAGTGTTGGGCAGGAATGAATTGAGCGACGCCCTGCAGGAACTTGGGCATCGACTCGACCGGTGCGGCGTAGCCCGTAAACATGAAGTCGACCATTCCTATGATCATCACCAGCAGGAAAGCCTGATGTTGGCTGCGCGAAAATACTGAAATCGCCAAGCCCTTGGCCAATTCGACGAACAAGTAACCCAGGGCAAGGAATAACAATAACGGCAGCGAGCCGCGGATCGGCACCTTGAAGACAAAATGCACCATGTTGAGCATCAAGACGAAATCGAAAAAGCCGATCAGAATGACCGGAATGGATTTGCCGATGATGATCTCCAACGAAGTGAACGGCATCACCAGCAGTTGTTCAAGCGTGCCCAGTTCTCGTTCGCGCGAGAAGGACAGGGCAGCGAAGAGCAGCACCGTAAACTCCAGCATCAAAGCCAACTCTGCCGGCGTGGTGTAATAGGCTTCGTTGAACGATTCGTTGTACCAGGTGCGCACGCTGAAATCGAATCCGGCGAATTCCTCCGCATCGATCCCCAGGCGCTTGACGGCAATCTCCTGCCCCATCTCGCGTGCAAGCCCTTCCACAGCGCGCAACGCCGCCGTGGCCGGCGTGCTTTCGGCGCCGTTGAGCAGCACCGCCAGGATGGGAATCTGGTTGGCGGAAGCCATCTTCTCCGAGAAATCGGGTGGGATGATCACGGCGGCGTAAATATTGCCTTGCACCATGGCTTCACGGATGGGCGCCTCATCATAGACCAGCGCATCCAGGGTGAACGTACCGGTGTTCTCCAGGGCCGTAATCACCCGACGGCTTGCCGCTGACTGGTCTTCGTCTAAAACCATCAAAGGCAAATTGGTCATCGGGCGCGATGTCGCCCATCCCACGAGGGTCAATTCCATTACGCCGCCAATCAACATAAACGCCGGCATCCACCAATCGTAGCGCAGGTGATAGAACTCTTTGACCGCCAATGCCCAAATTCGACGAAACATGCTTACCTCGTTAACCCAGTTTCTTGCGGAAAAACAACGCTGCGACGGCCGAGAAGGCTACGCCCAATCCGAACAACATGACCGCATACGGCCAGAGGACATCGAGTCCCACGCCTGGCAAGAAGATGCCGCGGGTAATGATGGCGAAGTGCGTTCCCGGCAACACCAGAGATTCCATGCGCATCACCTCCGGCAGGGCGGCGATGGGAAAGAAAATGCCGGTCAGGAAAAACGCCGGGAAGAAAATCACCAGGAAGGAAAGCGCCAACGCCGCTGCCTGGGTGCGGATAAAAACGCCGATAATTGTGCCCATACTCAGAATGGCGAAAAGGAAGATCGCCGACAACAGGAAAAAGAGCAGGTAATTGCCGTGAAAGGGGATTCGAAAGACGAGGAAGGCAATGGCTGGAATGAGAATCACGTTCACCAACCCCACGAGAACGTAGGGCAGCATCTTCCCCAGGATCAATTCGGATCTACCGACGGGCGTGGCGATGAGTTGCTCCAACGTACCGTGTTCGCGCTCGCGCGCCAAAGTCAACGCCACCGACATCGCGGGAAGCCCCAAAACGAGGGAGATCAAACCGGGAACCACGTCGTTTTTCGATTTCAACCCCGGGTTGAACCAGGTGCGCACACGCAAATCCAGCATCTGCAGCGAGCCGCTCGGCGCGCCCAAGGCCTCGAGATTCCGGGTCAATTCCTGGCTGATGAACTCCTCCGTACGCCAGGCGATTTGATCGAGGGCGTGTGTACCGCTATGCGGTTCGGTGCCGTCGATGATCACCAGCAGCGGCATGCTGCGCATGGCAAGCAATTCCTCGGCGAAACGCGGATTAACCACGATGGCGGCCTTGATTTTGCCACGCAGCAACAGCGCATCGATTTCCTCGAACTCGTTTACCTGCGCGATCAAATCGAGATCGTCTCCCGCCGTCATGCGCTGGATAAAGGCACGCGAAGTCGGGCTGTGATCGTAGTCCAACACCGCGATGGGCACGTGCTGAATGTTCACCGTCATGGCAAAGCCCATCAGGAACAGCACCAGCGTCGGTGCCAGGAGGACCAGACCCAGCGTGATCGGATCACGCATGATGTGGTTGTACTCTTTGACCGCCACGGCCCACAATCGACGCAACGACACCTCAGACCTCCTGTTCGCTTTCGACAGTAGCTTCCCGCTCGCGGATGAGCGAAATGAACGCTTCTTCCATGCGGGCCGGTGCCTGGCGAATCTCTGCTCCTTGCAAACCTTCCTTGCGCAGAAACTCCCCGATTTGGGGAATGCGTTTAGCAGCAGAGTCCACCACCAGGTGGAGTTCTTCTCCGTAAGTCTGCACCTGGCGGATACCCGGGATCTTCTCAATCAAATGCCGCACGCTGCGCCAATCTTCGTGGCGGATCACGACGACGTCGCCGTGAATTTCGGCACGCAAGCGACGCGGCGTATCACAGCGAATCATGTGCCCGTTGTACATCAGGCCGACCCGCAAACAGCGGTCGGCTTCATCCATGTAAGGCGTGCTGACCACGATCGTCGTACCACCCAGATGCAGTTCGGTCAGGATGCCCCAAAACTCACGCCGAGAAATCGGATCCACACCGGTGGTCGGTTCGTCGAGCAAGAGGATCTCCGGTTCGTGAATCAAGGTGCAGGCCAAGGCAAGTTTCTTCTGCATGCCGCCGGACAACTGCGCACCGCGACGGTCTTTGAACTCGGTCAGACCGGCGAACGCCAGCAAGCGTTCCATGCGCGGCCCGATTTCGACGTCCGTCACGTCGTACATCTTGGCGAAGAAGCGCAGATTCTCCACGACGCTCAATTCCCCGTACAGACTGAAGATCTGCGCCATGTACCCGACGTGATGCTTGATCGCCTCAGGTTGGCGTTTGAGATCGAATCCAGCGACGGTTGCCGACCCATCGGAGATATCCAGCAAGCCGGCCAATAGCCGCAGCGTGGTCGTCTTGCCGGCGCCGTCCGGGCCCACCAAACCGAACAATTCGCCTGAGGCTATCGCCAGGTCGAGGGATGCGAGCGCACGCACTTCTTTGAAGTCGCGCGTCAGTCCACGCGTCTCGATGATCGGCGCGTTGTCTTTCATGGTGAACGACTACTGCCTCGCTCTGCGGATCGCCCAAAGAACGATTAAGGCCCCGAGCGCCGGCTCCAATGCCACCCCGAGGTATTTCATCGTTTCGCTGAACCCCATGGCCGGGATGACGTACCAGTCGAGCAGCCCAATGATGATGCAGGTAACGACCGCCACGATGTAATCCCCCTGGACGCCCATGGGACGATTTTCCTTCCAGATTGCGCCGGCGACGGCGCCGACAATCAAACCAACGACGATCATGACTGCGAGCAAGATGAGGATTTCCATTTTATTTTCTCCTTTGATACATCCTGGCAAAGTTCGGAGAACGTAATGAACGTTGCTGTCGATCCCAGTCAACCATGCGGCGATAACGACTCGATGATTAAATTCGCCCCTGCACGTAAATGCCGCTCCAGAACGACCACGTCTGGAATGGCGGCCCACAAGACAAACATACCTTCGATGAATGCACCGATGGTTATCGCGACGTCTTCAGCATTCACCTTTCGGAATTCACCGTTGTCGACGCCTTTTTGGATGATGGGTATAGCGATGTCAAAAAAATTTTTATAGTAGCTGCCAAGAACTTCTTTGACACGCTTCTTTCGCAATAGCATCGCCCAGAATTCATACATGATGGGCACCAAATACTCATCGTTTGTGATGTCATCCAGCGTCAATTCAAGATAACGTACCAATTTTTCCTTGGCCGGGATGTCGGCATCGATGAAGGCGCCCATTTGCTCGAATTCACGGGCAAACATGCGGTCCATGATGCCCTGGATGATGGCGTCCTTGCCATCGAAGTACCAATACAAAGCGCCCTTGCTCAGCCCCGCCTGCTTGGCGATGTCATCCATACGCGCGCCATGGAAACCGGAACGAGCGAAAACTTCCATCGCAGCTTCCAGGATCTGCTCTTTTCGTTCTTCACTCACGTCAGGACGTGGCGCCATATCAACCTCAAAATAATAAACTGACCGGTCAGTCAATATTGACAATACAAAGTTTTACGTTCATTGTCAAGCGCAACGCGCATCTACTCCTGGTCGATCAGGGGTGAAACACGATCCTGTTTTACGATCCTGCTGGCAAACCAACTTCGCAAGCGCACCCAGGGAGTGTATGAAAAACGCAGCGGCTCCGCCTCAAGCTGTTGTGTGGCATACGTTCGCCCCATATCCATCAATCGTTCGGCCTGGGTGTAATCCCAGAAGGCGATGTCCGTCGGAGCCGGCAGACGAATCACGCGCAGCGAGGCGCCGGACGCCTTCGCCGCGGCGACCTCCCGGGTCCCCTGTGCCTCCACCATTAAGGACACAGCGTATGAGGTCATGCCCAGAATACCCTTGGCAGTTTCTTTCGAGCCCATGGCGTGGGTCACATCGAGGGCAAGGATCTGGGTGGCGCCTCGATCGATCGCCACCCGGATGGGAAGCTTCGTATATACTCCACCATCCAGATAGCGCTGATCACCTACCAGCCAGGGAGGAAAATACGGCGGTACGGCCGTACTCGCCATGGCGCCATCGATAACGCGGTCCGCATCTCGATCACCGAAAACGTGCAGTTCAGCCGTGTCCATATTGACTGCCGCGGCAAACGCCGGAACACCTGCACAGGCACGAAGTTGTCCGAAGGTATCCACATCCTGCGGCAAGTGGCGAAGCAGAAACGCTTCCAGGGCGTCCCCGGGCACCAGGCTGTCCTGCTGTCGAACCAACCTGCGAACCACACCGATCGCCGAGGGAATGCCCACTTCCTTGGGCCCTGCCGCGCGCCAGAGATCCTGCAAGCGGGCAACGCCGTCCAGGCTGGGATCGTAGGCGATGTAAATGGCGTTCAACGCACCCGCAGAAGTCCCCACCACCAGTTCGGGCTTAAAGCCCGAGAGGAAGATCGGATCCAATGCACCGGCTTGCATGGTGCCGTAATTTGCGGCCCCGCTCATCACTAGTGCCTTCATCGTAATATCCCCTCAAAGTAATGTATAAGGAACCCAATGGCTTCCATCAATCCAATTCGGGACGGACGGCAACGATCGGCATGACGCCGGCCAATGCACGATATCCCTGCGGCGTATGCTCCAATTGGTATCCGATCAAACGTCCCAATTGCCGGATGGCCGTTGGATGCCGCCGTGCATAATCCTGTATCTCTTCATACGCCTCGTCGAGTGGCAGTCGCTGCGCTATTGCGGCGAAACTTTTGCGTCCGACGTTCACCTCGACCCGCGGGGTCTTGCTGATATTCTGGAACCAATCCGACTTCTCCCCCCATCCCGAAGCGACGATGTAGGCGTCCGTTTCCTCGTCGTGGCGCATGACTTCAAGAACGACGCGGCGCGGCAGGCCGCTGACGCGGCCCGTATGAACCATCATCAAGGCACGCTGGTCCAGCAGCCAACCCAATCCGGCTCGATAGAGCAGGATGGGAAAACGGTAGACAATTCGCATCAGACCGCGCGGTGGCTGTACATCACGCAGCGTTTCAGTCATCGGGCACCTTCATTTCGATCGCATCCTGCGGGCACTGCAGCACGCAAGCGCCGCATGCGATGCAGAGTTCTCCATGCTCGAACGACACTTTTCGCTTTTCATAATCCGGCCGCCAACAACCGACCGGACATACTTCATAACACTGCCACGTACCGTTGCAGCGCTCGGGGTATAAATGAATCTGCATGGCGCGCAGGTTTAGCGCTAAATCGAGGTGTTCTTTGAGCAGTCCGACCATCGAAGGCGATTCCGGCATGCCTTCACCTCCAACCCAGCAGAATGGGAACCAGCCAATACGCCAATCCCAGAACGACGGCGACGATCGCTTCCCAGCCCCAGTTGGCCTGTTCTCCGCGCATAAGCGGCGACATTCCCTGTAATTCGGCGCCCACGAAAACCGAGAGGCCGGTCAAGCTGACAACGCGATTGAAAATATCCGGCAAGGCCGTGGAATCCACTCGCCACGAATAGAACAGCATCCCAGCCAACGCGATCAAGGTCAACGGCAGGCTCTTCGCCAAACCATCGTGTCCGGGCAGCCAGGGAAGCGAGATGGCGTAGAACAGCGACAATCCGAACATGGCCGCGAGCAGGGGCCAAAAACTGGAAGGCCAGATCAAGGCCACCGGAATGAGGATCATCAATCCATAGAAACCCAACGTGGCCGCCAACATCTCCAATCGATCCCGCAGTGGAAAGCGTACGTGGCGCATGTCGTCGGTTTTCTTCCTTCCGGCCTGGATGTACGCCGGCAGATCGACCGCACGCACGGGGCCCCAATGAACGCCCCACTTCGTCTGTTCGCGGATTGCCCATCCATCCACGCCGTTGGCACAGAGTTGAGGAAGGATCAGCGCATGATGCTTGACCACTTCATCCAGCCGGCTGGTACGCAAAGCGCCGATTATCCGCTCGGCGGTCAAAAAGCCGCCGCCCGCGGCACACCAGACGTTGATCCCACTGGAGTCGACCACAAGCAGCCAGACGTCCAGCCGGGTATCGATGGCCTTCACCAGGCGCCGGACGGTGAGATCGAAATTGCCGGTCACCAAAACCGGCGAATCGGGATTCGGGTCGCCTACGGAATACAAACCGGGTTCAACCTTTGGATACGGTGGAATGATGCGGAAAAAAATCGCCCAAAGATCGATCAACACGGTGCGCAGATTAACCCGATGGCGGAGGCGGCCTTTGAAGGAATCGGGCAATGACTGCGCCGATTCCGCGGGCTTGGGTTTCGCCAGATATAGACACAATGAGCCCAGCAGGTGAGAATCTACGACCTGCGCGCGATAGCCCGCACGATCGAGTTTCGTCTGAAAATCCCGCAGGGGATGCGTGGTCGCACGCGTCAGCAGCCAGGTAATGATCCGCAGGGGAAGATGCACCGCAGCTACTGCGAAGCGAGCAGCCCATCCCGACGGTGATATTTCATCCAAGATGGCCAATTGGCCACCGGGCGCCAGCAGGGTGAGGCAGGCCGTCAGCACGTACGCTTGCGCGTCCCGTGCCATCTCACTGACGGCCAGGCTGCTGACGATGAGATCGAAACTTGCCGGTTCAAAACGGTCGGCGATTAAAGCGGCGTCCATGTGTTTCAACTCGACGCTTTCATCCAACCCGGACGCAGCGAGCCGGTTCTCGGCTTGTGCCAGCATCCCGGCATCCAGATCGATCCCGACGACCTTAGCGCCCCTGGCCGCCATGGCGACGGTCAGCGCGCCGGTGCCGCAGCCGATTTCGAGTATGCGCATTCCCGGGCGAACGAGAAGCTCGACGAGCTGGTCCTGGAGCTTCTGAAGTTTTCCCAGGGTAAGCAGGCGGATACCGCGATCGTATTGTTCTGGCTGAGTCTCTAACCATTTCATGAAAACGGTGGCCATACGCATCCCTATGCACGGCTAAATCATAATAGACTGACCGGTCGGTTTATTATAGTATAAACCCGATCCATGCTCAGTCAAGCAAGATATAAACGATCCGTTATGCTATAATCCCAGCATGACCAATCAAGCAAAATCTCCCGCAACAGATGCATCCACCGAACCATCTGCAGAATCCAATGCGATCCTCTTGAAACGCAACGAGCTCTACGCCGCTTTGTTGCCACTTGCATTCGTTACCGGCATCGCCGTCGGATTCCTGTTCTGGGGCCGGCAACGACCCAACAACGTCGTGACGGAGGAGGCAAAAGCTCCGACCGCTCAACCCACCAGCGCTGCAGCCCAGGAGCCGACGCGTTTCGACATCGACGTCGACGATGACCCTGCCATCGGCCCGGAAAACGCTCCCATCACGATCGTGGAATTCAGCGACTTCGCATGTGGTTATTGCCGGCGCTTCCACGAACAAACCTTCGAAGCGCTGCTTGAAGAATATCCCGACCAGATTCGTTTCGTTTACCGGGATCTCCCCGTCGTCGGTGGATATGAAGCCGCACAAGCGGCCGAATGCGCCTACGAACAAGGGGAGTTTTGGGAATTCCACGATCTGCTCTTCTCGGGCGGGCTTGGACTGGACGAAAGCGCCTACCGCGAGTATGCCGAAGCCGTGGGCATCGATCCCGACTCGCTGATGGAATGCGTCAACGAGGAACGATATGCCGACGAAGTGGAAGAAGACGCACAGTATGCATTCAATCTGGGCGCAAACGGCACACCGACCTTTTTCATCAACGGGATCCCGCTCGTCGGCGCACGTCCGCTTTCGGATTTCGAAGCGATCATTGACAGAGAACTGGCGAACGAATCGCAGCAATAACCCGTCAGCGACATACAGCATAAGAAAAGCGCCGAAATCCTGTTCGACGCTTTTTTGATTCGACGAGCATGGGCCATCGAGGTCGTATCAAGCGATTTCTCGCCAGGCTTCTTCCTTCCTCGTTCGCTTCAATCCCGGCTGGGTAACGTCTTCCGGAGGTTCTGAACTCTCCATCAGCGTGCCTTTCGCCAGCAGAGCAGGCACTTCCGCTTCGTCGATCGGCTTTCCCAGATAAAAACCCTGCGCAGCATCGCAGCCCTGCGCGTAGAGTATCGAGAGCTGATTCATCGTCTCCACCCCTTCGGCGATGACTTCCAGGCGCAAACTGTGAGCCATGGCGATGATCGCCTTCGATATGGCAGCATCGTTGGAGTTGTTGGTCAAATCCTTGACGAAAGTCTGGGCAATCTTCAGGGTGTCGATGGGGAACTTGCGCAGATAGCTCAAGGATGAATATCCGGTGCCGAAATCATCGATCGAGATGCGCACGCCCAGGTCCTTCAAGCGCATCAAGGTCGAACTGCTGGTTTCGGTTTGCTCCATGAGGGTGCCTTCCGTGAGTTCCAATTCCAGGCGGCTTGGCGGCAACTCGCTTTCCATCAAGATGCGTCGGATGGAATCGAACAAATCGCCCTGCCGGAACTGGCGCGCCGACAAATTGACCGAAATCCGGAAAGGCCGGGGTTTTGCGTCCAGCCACTGCTGCGTGTGCTTACACGCTTTACGCATGACCCATTCGCCGATCGGGATGATCAACTCGGTCTCCTCCGCCAGGTCGATAAAGCGTTGGGGATAGAGCAGTCCATAATTGGGAAGATTCCAGCGAAGCAGCGCCTCCAGGCCGACGATTTTCCCGCTGCGAAGATTCACGATCGGTTGGTAGTGGAGCACGAGTTCATCCCGATCCAACGCGTGGTAAAGCCCACTGCGAAACGTCAGCCGTTCCGTGGCGCGCAAATTCATCTCAGCGGCGTAAAACTGGTAATTGCTGCAGCCTTTCTCCTTTGCCCGATACATCGACCGGTCTGCAAATTTCAACAGATCTTTTGCGTTTTTCGCATCCATCGGGTAGAGCGAAATGCCGATGCTCGTGGTGATAAAGACTTCACGGTCATTAACATGAAACGGCGGCGCCAACACGTTGATGATTTTTTGCGCCACGATGACAGGCACATCACTTTTCGGAAGCCCATCGAGAATGATGATGAATTCATCACCCCCCAAACGGGCGACGGTATCCGTAGCCCGCACGCATTTCTTGAGCCGCTCGGCAACGGCTTGAAGGATGATGTCTCCCGCGTCATGACCCAGCGTGTCGTTAACTACCTTGAAATTATCCAAATCGAGAAACATCAAGGCGACCTGTTCGTTGTTACGATCGGCACGCGCCAGCGCCTGCGCCAGACGATCCCTGAAAAGCGTGCGATTCGCAAGTCCCGTCAGATGATCGTATTGCGCGAGATACGCCAGACGCTCTTCGGCTTGCTTGCGTTCGATCGCATAGCGCAGAGAACGTGTGAGAAGATTGCTGTCCCCTTGCCCCTTCACCAGGCAATCCTGCGCGCCCGCCTTAATCGCCTGCACGACGACCCTCTCATCGGAGACGCTGCTCAAGGCCACAATGGTGAGATTTGGAAATTCCGAATTGACAACCCGGATCGAATCCACGCCTTGTGCGTCCGGCAAAGAAAGATCGAGCAGCACAATGTCGAAGGAATCTTTCCGGAGTCGATCGATCGCACGTTGAAGAATATTCTCGTGGAAAAACGAGAAGCCCTTCAGATTCGCATCATCGAGGATGCCCTGGATAATCCCCACCTCACCGGGCTTTTCCTCGACGAGCAGCACCTTGATCTCGTGCGAGTCCCTCATTTCATCCATCTTTCAGACTCTACCAACCTGTGACCTGCGTAATCAATACACACGCTCTCGAACGAAATTTGTCCATGAAGATCCGGGCCTGGTTGCTGGGCTGCTTCCAAGATAGTTGCGATGCGTAGAGGACGCTTCACGATACCGCCGAATGTACTTCGTAATCACACCTTATTAATATCGAATCAGGATGTCGATTGTTCCGCATCACTTTAATTACTACCGCCGAAACACACACTCACCTTTGCAATGCCATGAGTCCCTGGCGCAAAAGACACAAACCCAACAAATACTCACGTATGATGAATCTACGTGCGTATTGGGTTCCTCCATCCTACAGGAAAGCCGCCGAGTTGCGACTTACGGAAACCCTACATTTCCTAGTCTACATAATACAACAAATGTAAGACAATTTACACAAGAATTCGCCTGAATTTCCGGTATAAACGCGTTCTTCGAGGTTCGGCTACGGCACTTCGATTTCCACGACAACCATACGATGATCGGAAGCCAGTGAACTTGAAACCCACGCGGCGTGTGGTTTCAAATCGCGCAGCCAGACGAAGTCGATGCGCGACTGCGGCTCGACCGCCGGACTGGTTAACGGAGGCGGGTCGATCCCCAGGGCAATAAAAGGATCCTCGAAACCGGCCGCAACTACCGCTTGTGGAACAGGCTCCTGGTATTCGGCATTGAAATCGCCCCCGAAGGCAACGTTGGGACTATCCCCAATAAACGCCAATGCCTCCTCGATCTGCTGCAGTGTGTCCTCATTGGACAGCCCCATCCAGGTCCCGTATACATTCAAGGGGCTTCCCTCTGACGCAAGACTCACGTGGATAATGCCGGTTTGTTCCTGCAGGCTTGTAAGCAGCTGCTGTTCGGAGGGCATCAGCGGTCCGCGATATAGAACAGCGATTCCCGTGAGATATTCCACAGTCGGCAAATAGACATAATTCATGTCAAGCCGGTGCGCCAAAAAAAGGGCGTCATCAACACCGTAACTGGTGATCCGACCCGTGTCGACCTCCTGCATTACCACCACACTTACGCCATCTTTGGCGATCGCCCTCGCCATGTCCTCAAGCGTAAAATGCCATACATCATCGTAGCCGTAATGGATGTTATACGTTGCGATTCGCATTGCTGTTGAACTGCGCGGCAACTGCGACGTTCTTGGCCATGCAGCAACAAGAGTCACGGCAAAGGCGCAAAGCGCCAACAATCCTCCGGGAACGAAACGGGTGTTCTCCGGAATCTCGATATTCAACGGCAGTAGATGGACGATCGCACCCACGCCCAACATCGCACCTGCAATGAGAAATACAAGCCAGCCCATACCTCGCAGAGAAGGCAGGACGTATGGATATGTGAAAGTAAATGCATTAAAGAAATTCAGGAACAGGAACAAGATCAAGCCCAATGCCACGCTGCTGCCCGAATGTCGTGATTTCTGCGGCGTACCGATAAAAGTCGAATCGAAAGCCGATAGCGAGGTAAAAAGTGCTACCAGCAAACCGAGAAGACTCAATACGCCCTCAGAAAAATATCCCAGCACCAATCCCAAAAGAAGCAGCATTAACAGACCGGCTCCGGCCAATGAAGTATGGAACAACCGAACGAATGAGTCTCTTACGCCCGTAAAGCAGAAAAGCAGCATCAGCCCCATTAGCGCGATCGCGGAGACAAAATACGGCACTTCGTCCCAGCGCGCGCCCGTCGTGGTGAGATACGTTATTTCACTCCAGTGCGTCACGGCATTGGGCAGGGCAAGGAGTGAAATCTGCAAAAATAAAAAGCCGCTCAATGCAATGCCGTCCACGAAGCGTATACCAATCGGCTCAATATGTTCCTCATCTGACCGTCGGAAGATCAATGTGGCGAAAGCGATGACGGCGAAACTCCACAGGATCTGCACGTACAGCCAGGAACTGCGCAGGCTGACATCATACGTGTCTCCGATGACGCGCAGGAGCTGATCCAGCACCAACGCGCCGAGCATCGTTTGCACGAACCATCGCCGCCTGGTTTGCAAGTAGGTCGTCAGATAGAGACTCCCAAAAGCAACGCTGAACAGCGATCCCCAAAAGCGCACAGCGGCCAGATTGACCGACAGGCTGATACGTGCGAGCGCCGTGATGCATGCAAACACCAATGCCCACCGGCTTCGATTCTTTCGCGGAGTCCAGAGCGGCGCGGCGAAGGCCAGCAGCACGAAAAGATTGCTGATCACGAGCCAGGCATCGACAGGTCCTTCGAATACCTGATCGTAGATGATCCCAAACAGCACGGAGAAAATCACCCGTAAAGCTTGCAGGAAAAAGAGAAAGACGGATACAGAAACGATCGTCTCCATTTCTCGCGGCTTCATCATCCTCTCCCTTCGCGGCGATCGACCCGTTGGAAGCACAAGGACCGCCGTTCGATTCCGGTTATCGCTGCAATACGGACACGCCCCGAAACGCAACTCGAGAATTAGAACCGGATCAACTCAAACAACAGACTCAGGGATAAAAATCCTTCAATTCACCCACCGGGAGCGTGATCAAACCCTCAACCGCCTCACCTACCTGAGTCACCTGATTCGGCTCCTCTCCCACCAGGAAGGCGGTATATGCAGCCGCCAAAGCATCCAACGGATCCGCCTCGTATAAACCATCTAACGGCAAATTACCCGTCAGCAAATGGTGGCGAGTGATCTCTTCGAGCACGCGCAGGGGGTTGGATACATCCAGGCCTTCCTGATACAGCACCAGCTGGCGCTGCATGCGTCCCTCGAGCGTTCGCTTCAACAGCGGGCGATGCTCCAGGAGCACGGAAAAACATGCGTGCGGGCTGACTTCGATGATCGCGTGATCTGCCGGCTCGTCTCCTACGATGTAGGGCCGGAAAGATAATTCTTCCAGCCGGCGAAATAGATGAAATCCATTCCGAACCCATCCGGGCGCCTTCTGCTCGTCGGCCGGCGTGTTGTAAAGACGGATGTTGCAGCGGCGCAGCATGAATTCACACACGCGCCACTTTGTCCACGTATTTCCGTCCGCTTTTAGATTGTTGCGCCGGCGGATCTCGGATCGCCGCATCAGACCCTTGTTGGGGGCCTGTGGTGACGCGATGGCGACGACGACCCTTTCCAACCCCGCCACAAAAGCCAGCACCGATTCGATATCACCTTGATCCAGCGCCAAAATCTGTTTCCGTTTATCGAGGACGGCGTAATCCAGGGGACGTCTTCCTGCCGTCGGATCGATTCCCATGTATGCGACGTCTGAAAAAAGCATCATCTCCTCCCACAACTGGCGCGTTGAACGTGTGCCTCAGCCACAGACGGATCCATTCCGACAGGCAGCAGCGAATTCCTCCCAGGCGGTCTGATCGGTGTGATAAGGCGCAAGCCATGGCGGTTTCGCCACCGTTCGTAATGCCGACTTCACCGAACGGCCTGCGCAGATCGAATAAGCCACGTAGGCCCATCGGGTTCGATGAAGACCCAGGCTGCTGTGCAGTAGAATACGCATTTTACGGGTAATACATGTATGAAGGAAAAGGGCAGCCAACAGCCGCTCTTGAATTCCAGCGTGCAGTTCATCAGCTACGTCCATCCAGAGGAATTGTGCCGGCACAGGACCTGCGAATCGCTGCGGAGAATCCGGCTTAAAATGAAGTATTGCGGATATTCCCGTTTGATCCATGAAAGCATCCCACGTTGAAGGGATGTATTCTCCACCCGCAGCGTAGATCTGATCGTGAATCCAGGTCATTTTATCGTTTCAAATTCGTCCCCTCAGTATACATCGGCCTTTTGACGACGGCGAGGCTTGCGGCTATACTTTGCAATCAAATGCAGATATTCCGCCAGGAGGAGATCATGGCCAAGAAAGAGAAAGACGGAAAGAAAGCGGGCGGTTTCAAACTTACCTACGCCACAATGTTCGATCCACCCGAAGAACTCCACGAAAGTTACGAAAGTGCACTTGCCCAGGTTAAGCGTGACATGGGCGCCGAACATCCCATGTTGATCGACGGCAAGGAAGTCAAATCTTCGGAAAAATTCGAAGACCGCTCGCCCATCAACAAAGATTGGTTGTTGGGGATATTCCAGCAAGGAACGGACAACGATGCCAAAAAAGCCCTTGCAGCCGCACGAAAGGCTTTCCCGGCCTGGTCTCGTGTACCCTGGAAAGAGCGCGTAAAGATCCTGCGCAAGGCAGCCAAACAGATCGACAAGCGCATTTTCGAATTTGCCGCCGTCATCTCCCTCGAAGTCGGCAAGAACCGCATGGAAGCCCTGGGAGACATCGCAGAAGCGGCCGATCTCATCCGCTACGCCTGCGATCAGATGGAAAAGAACGACGGCTATATCGTGCGTATGGGCAAGGATCCCCTAAAGGGCTACAAAGCGAAAAACACCTCCGTTTTACGGCCGTACGGTGTATGGCTCGTCATCAGCCCCTTCAATTTTCCGGGCGCGTTAACCGGCGGGCCGGTCGGCGCAGCGCTGCTCGCCGGCAACACCGTGGTCATGAAGCCGGCTTCGAACACGCCGTGGACGGTCCGTCTTCTGGCCGAATGTTTCCAGGATGCGGGAATCCCCGCCGGCGTGTGCAACTACGTCACCGGCCCCGGCAGCACGACCGGGGAGGCGCTGATCTCGAGCGACGAAGTGGACGGAATCACGTTCACCGGCTCGTACGACGTGGGCATGAAGATCTACAAAACGTTCGCCGAAGGCAAATACCCGCGCCCGATCATTCTCGAGATGGGCGGGAAAAACGCCTCGATCGTCTCCGAAAACGCGGACATCGAGCACGCGGCAGCCGGCATCGTGCGCTCCGCCTTCGGGCTGCAGGGCCAGAAATGCTCGGCAAATTCACGCATCTACGCCGCCAAACCCATCTATGAGAAGCTGCTGAAAAGATTGATAGAACTCACCGAAAAATTGTCCGTCGGCGACCCCACGGATCGCGCCGTTTTCATGGGACCCGTGATCAACAAAAAGTCTTACCAGGATTTCAAGCGCTTCACGAAACAACTGGCGGACGCCGGCGCCATCACCACCGGCGGCAGTGTCATCACCGACGGCGAGTACAAGAAAGGCTTCTTCTGTCAGCCGACGATCGTCGCCAACGTGCCGGTCGATAACCGCTTGTGGAAACACGAGATGTTCCTGCCGATCACCATGATCCATCCCGTGGCCGACCTTCAAGAGGCGATGACTCTAGCCAACGACAGCCAATACGGTCTGACGGGCGGATTTTACGGATCGAAGAAAGAGGCCAAGTGGTTCTTCGACCAGATCAACGTTGGCGTCGCTTATGCCAATCGTCCTCAAGGTTCGACGACGGGTGCCTGGCCGGGCTTTCAACCTTTCGGCGGCTGGAAGGGTTCCGGATCTTCGGGCAAGAACGCCGGCGGTCATTACTATCTCACGCTCTATATGCACGAACAAAGCCGCACTTTGATCCGCCCAGTTTGACGGAGTGATCCTACGCCCGGGGTGTAGATCACCTCGGGCGTTACTCGATGGTCATGATTGACGTATGAAGTTCCACGAACGGATTGACCGAAACCGTTCATCACAGGACGCCAGCCTTCATATCACGGGTGAAGCGTCCAAGGGATTGCGATGACGCATCGCCTCAGCCTGGCGCTGATCTTGATTGGGGCAATCAGCTTGCTCGTCTACGTCATCAGTGCCTCGAATCAACAAGGAAACCCTGAGCTCCTGTTGATTGGCGCATGCATCAGTCTGCTGGGGATATTGCTGCGCCGCCGGGCCATTCGCAGCAGGGAGAGCCAATCCCAACGGTTTCGACTGCTGCGCCGCAATCAACCGGACGAGATGGATGAATGAAGCCGCTCGGAATTCGTTCGGCGCGTTATTTCCAACAACCCCTTCGAAGTCTGGTAGACTACGGAGGGCTTTCAACAACTTCAATGGAGGATCGCTATGGCTGATTTAGTCGACTATCGCATTTTCGGGGATGATCTCCAGCTCGTCGAGATCGAACTCGATCCCGGCGAAGGGGTGCGCGCCGAAACAGGCACGATGACCTACATGGAAAATGCCATCGAAATGCAGACTTCGACGGGGGGAGGTCTCTTAAAAGGTCTGAAGCGCGCCGTTACGGGGGAGAGCTTTTTCATCACCACCTTTTTAAACAGCGGCAATGGTAAAGCGCACGCGGCATTTGCAGCTCCCTTTCCGGGCAAAATCATCCCCATCTCCATGGAGGATTTCGGCGGCAGCATCCTGTGCCAGAAGGATTCCTTTTTATGCGCCGCGCAAGGCATCGAGATCGAAGTCGCATTCACGAAGAAAATTGGCGCCGGCATCTTCGGCGGTGAAGGGTTTATACTGCAGCGCCTCGACGGTAGCGGGTTGGCGTTCGTCCACGCTGGCGGCACGGTGATCGAAAAAGACCTTGCGGCGGGCGATACGTTACGCGTCGACACAGGCTGCCTGGTCGCCTTCTCGACCAGCATCGATTATGACATCCAATTCGTTGGCGGCTTCACGAACGCCCTCTTCGGCGGTGAAGGCCTGTTCCTGGCGAAAATCACCGGACCGGGAAGAGTCTACCTGCAGAGTCTGCCCTTCTCGAGAATTGCGGACCGCGTCATGGCGGCTGCGCGCCATCAGACCGGCGAACGCAAGGGATTTGCGGGACTCGGTGGCCAGTTCTTGGGAGATCTGATCAGCGGCCGATAACGCTTCAAATGGATCCCGACTTGAGGCGCGAGTACGATCGAATTGCGGCTCCCGCCATATCGTAATCATTCGTGTCAAGCGACGCTCTCTCAACAACGCTCGTAGCCTCTCACAGCCGGTTGATGCATCGTAGATCAGTGGCGGCAGCCAGGGACATTACCCCATGCCAGGACTGACGGATCAAGCGGGGAGCCAGCAGGCTTCCGGAGAAGAACTCGTCGATCAGGCGCGGCAGGCCTGGCAGGAGAGTATGCTGCGCCGCCTGGCGGAGCTGCGTTCCGATCTGCACGCCCGCCAACCGCAAATCGTCGCCGCCCGATGCGGCGGGACGTTTCGAGGGGGCAGCATTCACCTCCAATACTGGGGGCAAGCCATCTCCATTCCCTGGGACAGTTTGGCGCCGCTGTTCGTTGAAGAGAACAAACCCTGCTCCGTGTTCGACAGTGCGATGTTGATTTACTACCTGCACACCGCCAGGGGAACCGATCTTGCCGACTGCTGGATTGCATTCCGCGAAATACCGGGCGGCGCGTTTTACCATCAGGCATTTCAAGGGTACAGCGGAGACCGGGTCGCCCGCCGCTTCGGCGAACATACGCACGACTTCGAGCGGGCTGCGCAGAAATTGAATGGTTGGCGTCTGCCCGCACTCTCGCCCTACGCCTACGCCTTTCAGCCTCTACCGCGTATTCGTCTGGCTGCCGCACTATGGCCAGGAGACGAAGATTTCGCTGCCCGCGCTTCCATCCTGTTCGATGCGTCCGCCGACAGCTACCTCACAATCGACGGTCTGGCGCTGATCGGAGCCGGATTGGCCGGCCGCTTGCTTCGCGCCGGCAAATAACGCATCCGAACCGGCAAGGCGGGCCGGCATTTTTACAAAGTGATGACACGATCGGCCGTGGTCATGGCGGTGATGATGTCCGGCATTCCCCCCACGATTCCGACGCGTACGGCGTCGTTCAATCCCATTCGATTGAGGCAGGTACTGCATAGTACCAGATGTACGCCTCGCGCTTCTAATTTCTCGAGTTCCTCGAGAATGGGCGAACCCTCACATGCCAGCCGTACTCCATCCGTGTAGAAGCAAATCGCATTAGGCAGCGAATCCGCCTCCGCAAGAATTTGCAGGAACTTACCCGCCAGCAGCTCGCGCAATCCCTGGTCTTGCGTCCGCCCCATACCGTCGCTGCTGAATATAAACACGATTGCCCGATCCGTAGACACGAAAGCCTCCAGTGATAAGATTGTGTTTCGAGTAAATTAAGCAATCGATTTCCGTTAAAGCTGTCCGACAAGTATAATCGAATTGGATTCGATCGCTCCAACAGGAACATTGGTCAATCGAAAGGTGCGGTGCCCGGCGACCGCTTGACAGAATCCCGGGTGCTCTACTACCATGGAAGAGCCCTCCGCATTGAATGGGGAATACGTCGACGGACGGGTGTTTGCCAGAGAACTTGCTGCGATCAAGAAGACATCGCGTTTTTCCTCGTGCGAAGGTCTCACCGGAAAAGACGCCCATTCTGCGCATTGGACACGGCCAACATACGGTCTGACGTGGTCTTGGCGAAACATCAACCGAGCAGCGCTTTCGAGACACATCCGGATAACAGGCCGAATCGTGCTCGATCATCGAAATGAGGTCATTTTTGACATCGAGAGACCTGACACAGGCGCAACGAGATCGCTTCAAAACGCACCTCTTGCAGCTCTACCCAGAGCAGCAGAGTTCATTCGTTTTGGCGCAGCTCGAGGCCATCATCGACGAACACCTCGCTGCGGTCGGAGACAAACCACCGACGGCTCCACCTCTTTCTGAACGCGACGCCATCCTGATCACGTACGGCGACATGGTCAGCCGACCCGGTGAAAAGCCGTTGACCACGCTTTCCAATTTACTCTCGAAGCAGCTTGAAGGAACGATCAGCGGGGTTCACATCCTGCCCTTCTTCCCCTACTCATCGGACGATGGATTTGCAGTGATCGATTATCGCGCCGTGAACGATGAACTGGGTGGCTGGTCTGAAATCGAGCGCATATCCGACGGGTTTCGCCTGATGATTGACCTCGTCATCAATCACGTCTCTGCGGAGAGCGACTGGTTCCAACAATTTCTTTCGGGGAATCCCGCTTACCGGGATTACTTCATCAGCCTCGACCCGCAGACCGATCTCGATGCGGTCGTTCGCGCGCGCGATCTGCCACTGCTTACCCCCTTTGAAACGCCCCAAGGCCGGCGGTACGTCTGGACGACGTTCAGCGCCGACCAGGTTGACCTTAATTTCGCCGATCCCGAGGTTCTCCTGGAGATTCTGGATCTGCTGCTCTTCTACGTCCGTCACGGAGCTCAGATCATCCGTCTGGATGCAATCGCATTCCTCTGGAAAGAGGTGGGCACTTCCTGCATTCATCTGCCCCAAACCCATAATGTGGTTAAGCTGATCCGGGCCGTGTTGGACAGCATCGCGCCGTGGGTGCTGATCGTCACAGAGACCAACGTGCCCTACGAAGAAAACGCGGCCTACTTTGGGAACGGCAGCGATGAAGCGCACTTGGTCTATCAGTTTGCGCTGCCGCCGTTGGTGCTGCACACCCTGCTCACCGGCGACGCCACCCGTCTAACGCAATGGGCGCGCCAAATCCGTCTCCCTTCCGAGCAGGTTACCTTCTTCAACTTCCTCGCCTCGCACGACGGCGTCGGCCTTCGTCCGGTTCAAGGCATCCTCGAGACGGACGAGATCGAGGCGCTGATCCGGCACACAAAGGCGAACGGCGGCGGGATTTCCTATCGGCAGGTTGATGATAACGAGCGCCGACCCTACGAACTCAACATCAATTATTACGATGCGCTTGTCGAAGGGGTGGCGGAGAATCCCGAATCGGATCGACAGGTCGCTCGATTTATCGTCTCACAGGCGATCATGCTTTCCCTGATCGGTGTGCCGGGAATATACTTCCACAGTATGTTCGGATCACGCAACTACGCCCAGGGTGTGGAAAAAACCGGAAAACTGCGCAGTATCAACCGGGAGAAACTCAGTCTGACGGATCTCGAAGCACAACTTGCCGATCGGACATCCGTTCGTGCGCGGGTTCTGCACCAATACAAGCGATTGCTGCACACCCGGCGAAGATTTACCGCCTTCCATCCACACGGCAGACAGCTTGTTATCGATCAGGGTCCATCGATTTTCGCACTCATCCGCTTCGCGCCGCATGATTCGAGCGCCGTGCTCTGCCTGCACGAAATCTCGGGGAAAGCCGTCCGCACCACGATCGAGCTGCCCGAACGTACACAAAAGGAGGCAGAGGACGTTCTTTCGGGCCAGACGATAACCCTCGAAGACTGCCCACTGGAACCCTATCAAGTGCGCTGGATTCACCTGGACGGGGGAGGTGAAGCATGAGAATCGGGTTACTGCATTACAGCGGCCCTCCCACCGTCGGCGGAGTCGAGCAAACGCTTTACCATCACAGCCGGGCACTGACGAGATTGGGACATTACACCCGGTTGATCGTGGGACAAGGTCAGCCATACGATCAACGCATTCCCGTGGAGGTGATTTCCGAACTATATTCCAAGCACCCAGCCGTGCTGGCCGTTAAGGCAGAACTGGATCGCGGCCGGTGCCGCGATCGCTTCAATGCGCTGCGTACGGTCATCGAAACACAATTACAGGCGGCGATCGAAGGTCTCGACGTCTTGATCGTTCACAACGCGATGACGCTGCATAAGAATCTCGCCCTTACGGCAGCCTTGTGGAATCTACACACATCGAAAAAGGCTCCACCGCTCGTCGGCTGGCATCACGATTTCGCCTGGGACCGCGAGGAGTATCAAGAAGAATTGAAGGATGAATTTCCCTGGGATCTGCTGCGTAAACCATGGCCGGGAGCGACCAACGTCGTCGTATCCAGGGCCCAGCGCGCTCGCCTGGCAAAGCTGTATGCGCTCGATCCGGCGGACATCCGGGTCATCCCACCCGGGATCGATCCCAGCGTGATCGGCAGTTGGACCGACATGACGCGCCGCATCGTGGCAGAATACGATCTGCTGCAAGCGGATGCCGTGCTCCTGCTGCCCGCCAGAATCACCCACCGAAAGAACATCGAACTTGCGCTGCAGGTGCTCGCCGAGCTTCGCTCGATCTCATCTCAGGACGTGCGTCTCATCGTCACGGGACCGCCCGGGCCGCATAATCCCGCCAACGCGACGTATCTCGATCAGCTGCTCTCGCAAAGGCGCACATTGGAACTCACCGCATGCGCTCACTTTCTCTACGAGCGCCACTCCCGGAGCGAACCCCGGGTGGACCGAGCCACGATGGCCAATCTTTACGCCTTGAGTGACGCGCTCCTCTTCCCAAGCCTCCAGGAAGGATTCGGCATCCCGCTCTTGCAGGCCGGATTTACACGATTGCCGATCTACTGCAGCGACATCGAGCCGTTCCACGAGAGCGTTGAGGACGGTGCGCATTTCTTTTCGCTGCAGGATTCCCCAAAATCTGTGGCGAAACTCATCGCCGACACACTACTCACGAGCGCGACCTTTCTCCTGCGACGTGATGTGAGACGAAAATATCCCTGGGAGATCATCGTGTCCAGTTCGATGATCCCTATGCTTGAAAGTGTACGTGATGGAAGATAGACAGGTGGACACAGCTAGAACGCCCAGAGGTCGGCGCAAGCGGCGCCGCATTCTCGTACCCATTTTCAACAATGTCCTTCGCGAACCCCTGATCACCCTGGCTCAACAGTTGAGCGATGGTAGGTTGGTCCAGGTTTTGGGCGTCGTCTGTGTGGAAAGCGATGAGTCATTGAGTCAGGCATCGTCTCTCGCGCAGGAACTGCGCACAAGGCTCCGTAAAGCGGTGCGAGCTTACGGGGGAAAACAATGGCCCAGAATCATCGCCTCCACAAACCCTGTGTTCGACGTCATCTCGTTCATTACCGAGCAAAACGTCAGCCTGCTCTTGCTGCCCTGGGTGGCCCAAAATGAAGCGTACTGCGAAATCGTGGAATCCCTGCTGGAACACGCGCCGTGCCC
Organism: Anaerolineales bacterium; assembly: GCA_037382465.1. Lineage (NCBI taxonomy): Bacteria > Bacillati > Chloroflexota > Anaerolineae > Anaerolineales > Anaerolineales bacterium. The sequence continues at coordinate 32,224 of JARRPX010000012.1, forward strand.
GATTGCCCTACTTCAGGGCAGCGTACCCTCGAAAGGAGATCGTATTCTCGTTGTGCTGCGGCCAGGTCCCGACAGCGAAATGGCTTTGAGGCTCGGGCTCAACCTTGCCCGCAGCGGCGGTTATACCCTCTCCACACTGCGCCCGGAGGGTCCGATCGATGACGAGCGAATAAACGACGATATTCCCGGCATCGACCAGGTGCTCGAACATCTGCCACAAATCGAGGACGCCATACTGGTCTCCGACGATCCGGTTCAAGCCATTTTGAAGCAGGCCGACAACTTCGATCTGCTCATCGTCGGCGCTTGCGAAACCGAGGAAGCGGGAGACGGCCTTAAGGATCCACTCAGTTCCCGCCTATTCAGGGAGTCTCCTATTCCCGTCCTGTACACATGCTCGCGGAGGTCCATCGAACCTCAGCCGCAGCCCGATTTCGCAGGTATCGAGGCCATTTCGATCCTCGTCGATAAGTGGTTCGCGGAAAATACCTTCTCCGCCAAAGAGTTCGAGAACATCGAACGCCTGCACGAGCGCAAACTGGCGCAAGGCCTGACCATCAGCCTTGCCTTGCCCACGCTCAACGAGGAGAAAACCGTGGGAAACGTCATCCGCACGATCAAAGAAGCGTTGATGGATGATGTCCCTTTACTCGACGAAATGGTCTTGATCGATTCGAACTCGACCGACAGCACCCGAGAAATCGCCCGCAGCTGCGGCATTCCGGTTTACATCCACCAGGAAATCCTGCCGCAATACGGTGAACGCCACGGCAAGGGTGAGGCCTTGTGGAAGAGCCTCTACGTCACGCACGGAGACATCGTGGTTTGGATCGACACGGATATCACCAACATCCGACCACATTTTGTCTACGGATTGATCGGCCCGCTCCTCCACCGGCCGAATTTGAAATACATCAAAGGTTTCTATCTTCGCCCCATTCGAGTGGGAGACACGACCCACGCGCGGGGCGGAGGCCGTGTCACGGAGCTGACCGCTCGTCCGCTGTTGAATCTGTTTTACCCGGCGCTTTCCGGATTCATCCAGCCGCTCTCCGGCGAGTACGGCGGCCGCCGGGAGGTGCTGGAGAAGCTGCCATTCTCATGCGGTTACGGTGTGGAAATTGGCCTGCTGATCGACATTCTCGAACGCTACGGCCTCGGCGCTCTGGGGCAGGTCAATCTGATCAAACGCCTGCATCGTAACCAGCCCCTGACCTCGCTCAGCAAGATGTCCTTCGCCATCATCCAAACGGTGATCCGAAAAATCGACCGGCGGGATGGGTTACAATTATTACATGACGTCAACCGGGCCATGAAACTCATCCGTCATGAGGAAAGCCGCTTCTTCCTCGAAGTCGAAAGGATCGCCGAATTACAACGGCCGCCGATGACCGAAATTCCCGAATATCTTTCGCGCCGGGGGGAAAACGATGCCGCCGCATTGAAACGATGACGACGTTGATCCTCATCCGACACGGTGAAACCGATTGGAACTTCGAAGGCCGTTACACGGGCCAATCGGATATCCCCCTCAACGCGCGCGGTCTCCAACAAGCCGAAGCACTGGGCTCAAAATTGAGTGGAAAGAAAATCGACGCGATTTACAGCAGCGACCTGCTGCGCGCCAGCCAAACGGCGCTGCGTTTGAAGGCCGACGGCGAAACGCCGCTGCATCTCGATCCACGCCTGCGCGAGATCAATCAGGGCGAATGGGAAGGATTACATCTTGATGAAATCCAGGCTCGATACCGGCGGGCATGGGAGAAGCGAAAGAATGCGCCGCTGGAAGTCGCACCACCGGGCGGTGAAACGGTCGGAGAGGTTCGCCAGCGCGTTCTCGAAGCGGTGCGGGAAATCATCGAGCGGCATTCCCAGGAAACGGTTGCCATTGTTTCGCACGGCCTGGCGTTGGCCATCATTCAAGTTGAAGCGCAGGGTCGGCCGATCGAACGCGTTTGGGAGGACATCCCCTCGAATGCCAACCCAATATTTCTCAACGTGGAGCATTTATGAGTAAATACAGCAGGAATATCGGATTCGTGTCTACGCGTTTCGCAGGTACGGACGGCGTTTCGCTGGAAACGAACAAATGGGCGCAGACCCTCGAAAACCTAGGGCATGAACCGTTCTTCTTCGCCGGAGAATCGGACCACCCGGAAGAGAGAACGCATCTCGTCCCCGAGGCACATTTCAATCATCCGGAAATTCTCTCCATCACTTGCGACCTGTTCGATGACTACGTTCGCTCCTCAGAATGCAGCGGGAAGATCCAGCGCCTGCGCTTTCACTTGAAGAAAGAGGTCTACCAATTTGTAAATAGATTCGACATCGACATCCTCATCGTTGAGAACGCACTCTCGCTTCCCATGAACGTCCCATTGGGGCTTGCACTGAGCGAATACATCGCCGAGACGAACATCCCCACCATCGCCCACCATCACGATTTCACCTGGGAACGCAGACGATATTCGATGAACGCCGCCCAGGACTACCTCAGCGCGGCCTTCCCTCCGATGCTCCCCTCCATTCGCCATGTGGTGATCAATTCCTTTGCCGGCCGTCAATTGGCGCTGCGCACGGGCGCAAGTTCGACTCTCGTGCCCAACGTTATGGATTTCGAAAATCCACCTTCCCCGCCGGATGAATACTCCGCCGATCTCCGTGAGGCGTTGGGTATTTTTCCGGAGCAGAATTTCCTGCTTCAACCTACCCGCATCGTTCCCCGCAAGCGGATCGAGCTCGCCATCGAGCTTACGAGAAGATTGGATCCCGACTGCGTCTTGGTCATCACGCATATGGCGGGAGATGAAGGTTCGGCGTACTTACGCTATTTACGGGATTACGCCGAAATACTGCGTGTGCGGGTCATCTTCGGCTCGCAATATGTCAACCACAAACGAGCTGCACATGCGAATGGCCATAAAGTCTATTCATTAAAGGATGCCTACCAACGGGCCAACTTGATCACCTATCCTTCGACCATCGAAGGCTTTGGCAACGCCTTCTTAGAGACGATCTACTACAAACGGCCGATCGTCATGAGCCGCTACGAGATCTTCAAGACCGACATCAAGCCCAAGGGATTCAAGGTCATCGGCTTCGATGATTTCATTGAAGACGAAACCGTCCAACAAGCGCGCGAAGTGCTGGATGATTCGACCCTGGCCGAAGAAATAACCGAACACAATTACAACATCGGCAAGCGGCACTACTCGTTCCGGAATCTCGAGACCCAACTGGCGACATTGATTTTACAAAGTGGTGTGTATAAGTAATCGCCAATTTCAACGCCGACGATCATCCAATCCTGTCTCGATGGCGCAGATTTCATACTGCCGGGAAAGCGTTCCTATGCCTGAAAAGCGTTCAATCCTGCAGTCCATTTTCATCTCCGAAGACGAACCTCGTTTGAGAGCCGGCTGGCGGCTCATCCTGCATGCCTTGCTCGTGCTGGTGACCTCGATCGTCATCGGCATCGTGTGGAGCAGCCTGGTGATAGCCATCGACGTCTCCCTGCCGAGCCTGAACCTCGCCCAGGGCCTGGGAGTCAACGAAGTGGCAGTAAGTGCCCTCGAGGTGATAGCGATCACGATTGCCACCTGGATCGCCCGTCGATATCTCGATCATCGGTCGTTTCGCAGCCTGGGATTAGGCATCGATCGCTCGACGTGGTCCGATCTCGTCGCCGGTTTCCTCCTGTCCGCCTTCCTCTTTCTCATCCTCTATCTCACGACGACGATTCTGGGTTGGTCGCAGTTTATTTCCTGGGCCTGGGAAAACGAGAATCTCGGCCAAGTTCTCCTCAGGGTGACGGCATCGTTTTTGGTGTTTGTCGGAGCTGCCTTTCAAGAGGAACTCTTGAGCAGAGGTTATCAACTTCAAAACCTGGCCCAGGGAACCAATCTTCCACTGGCCGTATTCCTTTCCTCACTCATCTTCAGCTTGTTACACCTGGGGAATCCCAACGTCAGTTGGATGGCCGTTGTCGGATTACTGGCAGCCGGATTTTTCCTCGCTTACGCATACCTGCGCACGAAATCCCTCTGGCTGCCCATTGGCATTCATCTGGGATGGAATTTTTTTGAAGGCACGGTCTTCGGATTTCCAGTAAGCGGCACGAGCCCGTTCAGTCTGATCCAGCAGCAGTCCGGCGGCCCGGAATTGCTTTCGGGCGGCATGTTCGGTCCTGAAGCCGGATTGATTGTCTTGCCTGTCTTACTTCTCGGTGCCTGGCTGGTCAAGCTCTACACAAAACGAAATGATTCTCTCGCCGCTTCCGCATAAATCCATACCAATCGCATAAATATCGACCGATACGAACCGGAATTTCGGAACGTATGCGGGGCAGGCCAGCATTTCCTCATTCACGTGCCCATAAAAAACGACTTGACAATGAAGAACGTTTGTTCTATACTGCTGCATACCAGCACACTTGTTCTATATGGAGGTGTTCCATGTCAACCTATGCAAAATACACCCACGTTGAGGACGCAGACAGCGCATTCGGCGCATTCGTCCAAAAAATCTCACCATACTTACATCTGAGCCGCAAACAATCCTTCGGGATCATGATCTTCGGCGCACTTGTCGCATTCGAGGTTTTCAATTACAGCACCACCGAGTTCGCCCTTTCGGATTTACTGGGTCCCCTTCGCTTTGCCGGGCTGCGCTGGTCGACCATCCTCGCACTGGCGTTCTGCGGTATGGATTTCGCCGGAATTGCCCGTCTCTTCACCCAGGAGGATGCGGAACGCGAATCGACCTCAACCTGGTATCTATTGGGAGCCTGGCTGATTGCAGGCTCGATGAACGCCATACTATCCTGGTGGGCCGTGTCGCTGGCGCTTATCGGACACCAAGGTCTCGGAAACGAAGTGATCGGCCGCGATGCACTGCTCACCGTCGTTCCCATCTTCGTCGCCATTCTCGTCTGGCTGATCCGCATACTCATCATCGGCAACTTCACCGTCACAGGCGGGAACATCTTCACTTTCGCATTAACGCGCAAAGCACCCAAAGAGACTCAGTCCCTATGCGCTCCGCAATTTGCCGCTCCACCACGACGAGAAACGCAAAACAGCATCCCGAATCGGCCCGTTCGCCCGGCCCCAAAACCCACTCCCGTTCCCCAACGCAGTGTCCCCAACATGGCGCAGCGCCCAATGGCTGCACGTCCGGCGCGGCGCAGATAATCGATGCGCAGATCGCATCTGCAACCTGCGCTCGCGGGAAACGGTCGTCCGTCCCCCTCTCGGAGATCTGCCCGGAGACGGACGACCGTGTACTCCCTGCCCATTTCCTCGATACCGATCGCTTTGGCGATCTTCCTGGCCATCCTGACAGTATGGTCGTTCACTTTAATCGAGCCCCGACTGCGCGCGGCGCTGCAGACTGTTGGCGCCTTCAGCGTGAATTCCGATGGCACTACGCCCGACACAACATTTCCACCATCTTCCGCTGGAGTGGTATCAATTCCCCTTTCCGATCACTTTACTCCCCAGGTCCTTTTCTGGTCGAATGAAATTATCCAATGGGCTCACGATTATAAAATGGATCCCAATCTCATTGCCCTGGTAATGCAAATCGAATCTTGTGGTTATTCGCAGGCTCAATCTCGGGCCGGTGCAAGTGGATTGTTCCAGGTTATGCCGTTTCATTTCGGCTACGACGAAAATCCGTACGACCCATCTACCAACGCCGCGCGCGGTCTCACCTATCTGGCTCGATCACTGGAACTTGCGAATGGGGAGTTGGATCTGGCGTTAGCGGGTTACAACGGTGGCCATCAGATGATTCAGACAAATCCATCACTCTGGCCGGAAGAAACTCAGCGGTACGTGTACTGGGGTGTACGAATCTATAACGAACTCGGAACCACCGATGTTTCCCTTCCTCCTACGCTCCGGAAATGGCTCGATGCTGGCGGATCGCGTCTCTGCGAACAAGCTGCGGCATCCCAGGCGGAGTGAACTTCTCCTCGGACGGTTTTTCAGGAATTGCCACCACAATCTTCTTCGATTCTCGGCAGCCAAACGGAAAATTTCGAACCAACCCCTGGTTCAGACTCCACCTCGATACGACCCCCATGGTTGATCACGATCCAGTTGGCGATGGATAGTCCCAATCCTACGCCGCCGCTGGCCTTGCGTTGACGCGAACGATCCACCCGATAAAATCTTTCAAAAATATGCGGCAATTCATCCTCCGCAATCCCCGCTCCCGTGTCCTCGATGCTTAAACAAGCCCAATCCTCAGCACAGCGCAGGCTCAAGGTTACTTTTCCTCCATTTGGAGTGTGATCTACTGCATTCGACACAAGATTGAGCAGGACCTGTTTTAAACGATCCCGGTCACCCCTCACTCTCGCCTGATCCTCTTGACCGATACGGATTTCCACCTGCTCGCGGGCAAGAATCTTCGCTTGCCGGTAGACTTCGAGCATTAAAGTATCGAGCTCGACGATGTCCTCTGCCAACGAAATCTTGCCTGACTCCGCTTTTGCCAGTAAAAGCAAATCTCCAACCAATCGCGTCATGCGGTCCACCTCATCGGTTATCGCATTCAGCGATTCAATATCCGCCTCGCCGGTGTGACGGATGAGATCGACGTTGCCTCTGATTGCGGTCAGGGGCGTTCTTAATTCGTGAGACACATCCGCCAGAAATCGGCGCTGCGTATGAAACAAATCTTCCAGCCGTTCGAGCGTCTCGTTGATCGCCATGATGAGACGACCATCTTCACTCGTAGGCGGTGCCGATACCGGAATCCTACGGGAGAGATCATCCGCACGAGAGATTTTCAACGCCGTTTCTGTCACCTGATCGATAGGCCGCAGCGCCACACTGGCAGCGAGATAACCGATGACAGCCGCCATTATCGCTGCAATCAATCCAGCAGCGATCAGAACATTCAGCAGCATCCCCCGTATGAGATCGATGGTCTCCAGCGAGCTGGCGAGCTGCAGCCGGGCAACGATACTGCCATCCGCCTGCAGTATTACCGGCACTGTTAGTACACGTAGATGTGTACCTGCCACCTCTCGCGTGGCATACACATTTTCATCCAAGAGCAATGAATCCGGATCGAAGGCAGCTCCGACGCTCGGCGAATTTGTGGTCTGCCACACGAGCTGCCCCTCATCGTCCCAGACTTGAACGAATACGTTCGAAGTGATGTTCAAAGCTCGAAGTGTAATGGGTAAGGAATCCGGACTTCGATACGCGCTGATTACCTCGTTGGCCACTCGACTGAGTGTATGATCGATTTGCGCGGTGAGACTATAGGTGAGTGCGATGTAGACCACCCCACCAAAGGCCAGCAGGACGAAAACGAGCACCAGTGTATACCAAAGTGTCAACCGTAATCGGAGAGTCACGCAGGTTCTCTCAGGACATATCCTACGCCACGAACCGTATATAACAACCGAGGCAATCCCCCTTCTTCCATCTTCTGACGTAAGTAGCGTACGTATACCTCGATGATGTTACTTTCGCCCCCAAAATCGTAGCCCCAAACCCGGTCATAAATAACGTCACGTGTAAGCACCTGCCTTGGATTACGCAGGAAGAGTTCCAGCAACTCGTATTCCTTCGCAGTCAATTCGATCGGCTTACCTGCCCGGAACGCTTGATGAGTACCCGTATCCAGACGAAGACCTTCGAATTTCAGCACTTCAGGAACGGTAGTTTTTGCACGGCGTAACAGCGCCCGTACCCTCGCCAGCAGTTCATTCAATGCAAACGGCTTGACCAAATAATCATCTGCACCGGCGTCCAACCCCATTACCCGGTCTTCGACTGAGTCTCGTGCAGTCAGCATGATAATGGGTAAATCTCCCGCATCCCGCAATCTACGACAGACCGCCAAACCATCCAATCCCGGTTCGATTTCAGGCAGCATCCAGTCGATAATCACCAGGTCCGGTGAATTTTCGTGAGCCAGGGCAAGGCCTTCCGTTCCATCTTTGGCGCTATCTACCAAATAGCCTTCGAATTTCAGGCCTCGTTCCAAAAACTGAAGGATGCGATCCTCGTCCTCAATTAATAGAATTCGCTTTCTCATAATTCCCCGCATCGAATATACCACAGCCCATCCATTAAATATTAGAGCCGCCCAGGTTTTAGGCGGCTCTTCGAACGCAGTTCGCGAAGTTATGTAAGTTCGACAGTTGCGCCGGCAGCTTCGAGTTTACTTTTCGCATCATTTGCTGCTTCTTTGCCAATTAGTTCCAATACTTTGGCATCAGCCGTTTCGGCCATGATCTTCGCATCTTTGAGGCCCAGAGTGGTGATCTGACGGATCGCCTTGATAACATCGATCTTCTTGGGACCAACGTCCTTGATGATGACGTCAAACTCGGTCTTCTCATCATCCTGTGCCGCATCTGCAGGAGCCGCCGCAGCCGCGACGGTTACCGGTGCAGCAGCAGAAACACCCCACTCTTCCTCGAGCATTTTCGTCAATTCCGCCGCCTCGAGAACCGTGAGAGCGCTCAAATCCTTAGCCAATTTATTCAAATCTGCCATTTCAATTATTCTCCTTGGAACGCTTGTATCGCGTTATCGTTTTTAGATTAATTTCGTTTGTAACCCATATTTCATACGAGCCCAGCCTATGCAGGTGCTTCCGAATCCGAATATGCCTTCATCACATTCACGACTTGACGTACCGAGCTCGCAAGTGCCCGAGCGATATTCGATGCAGGGGTTTGGATCAGGCTCAACAACTGAGCTTGAACAACAGGCAAAGGCGGCAATTCTGCCAGGCGAAGTACTTGCTGGCCACTGAATACCACTCCATCTATGACTGCCCCTTTTACCGAAAGAATGTCCGTTTCCTTGGACAACTCAACGATCGCCTTGGAGATGTCTACTGCATCCTCCGGAGCAAATCCAATCGCTGTAGGTCCATCGAGAGCGCCTTCCGGCAAAGTCAATTCGATTTCCCTGAAGGCGATTTCTGCCAGTTTGTTCTTGATGATGTGAAATTCCCCACCTGTTTCACGGATTTGTGATCGCAGTGTTTCTATCTGTTTCACACTCAACCCAGAGTAATTCGTGAGAATCATTGTCGAATTTGACTCGACGAGAGACTTGTATTGCGATACCAAATCGCGCTTTCTTTCCTTTGAGATTGCCAAGCGATATCACCTCCTTCAAAATCAAAAATCTTTGCTTCGCGCAGTTCGCCTCAGCAAAGACTCTTACCGCCATAATGGCGTTGCGATAATCGCTATCGCTAGTCCTCACCTAGGCAGGAAATTAAGTCTCAGAGCGAGACACCTGCTTTCTCGGGCGAAGCCTGGATCAGTTGTTGGCCGCAAAGTATCAGTTCGATACGATTATACCCTCAATTGTCATGCGATCAAGGAACTCGATTCGACACGAATTCCCGGCCCCATCGTGCTTGTGACCGTGATCTTGCGGATATAGGCGCCTTTTGCCGAAGCAGGACGGACCCGTTTCACCGCGTCCATCAATGCCATAAAGTTCTCGTATAGTTTCTCGGCCTCGAAAGATGCTTTTCCGATGGGGACGTGAAGATTCGCCGTTCGATCGAGTCGGAACTCGACGCGACCTGCTTTCAGTTCATCGATGACCCGTCCGACATCATCTTCCTGGACGACGGTGCCCGCCTTAGGGTTTGGCATCAGGCCGCGTGGTCCCAAGATCTTGCCCAGTCGGCCAACTTTTCCCATCATATTCGGCGTCGCGACGGTGGCATCGAATTCCATCCAACCGTCCTGTATGCGCTCGATTGTTTCATCGTCGGCGATGAAGTCCGCACCGGCTTGCTGTGCATTTCGAGCCGCATCTCCCTCTGCGAATACCAACACACGCACCGTCTTGCCAAGCCCGTTGGGCAACATCACGGTGTCGCGTACTTGTTGATCCGCATGCCGGGGATCAACCCCAAGCCGGATATGAACCTCTATCGTGCTGTCGAAGCGAGTGACCGCGGTTTCCTTTGCCAGTTCGACCGCTTCTCGGGGTGGATAGAGCTTGCTGCGATCCACTTTCTCACTTGCTGCTCGATATTTCTTTCCGTGTTTTGCCATGTCATCTCCTTGTGGTCCGAACGGACCGGAACCAGCCGGCCCTCCCACGTTGTGCTGATTTACTTCTCAACGACGATACCCATGTTCCGTGCCGTTCCTTCAATCTGTCGCATGGCACCTTCGATATCGATCGCGTTCAGGTCTTTCATCTTGATCTCTGCGATCTCGCGGATTTGATCGCTGGTTACTTTGCCCACTTTGTCCCGATTCGGTTCCGCAGATCCTTTCTCCACGCCGGCAGCTTTTCGCAACAGGACTGCGGTTGGGGGCGTTTTCAGGATGAAATTGAACGAACCATCGGTGTAAATGGTAATTTCTGCGGGGATGATTTCACCCGCCTTACTGGATGTCCTGGCGTTGTATTCCTTGCAAAAGCCCATCAGGTTAATCCCATGGGGCGCCAATGCAGGACCGATCGGTGGTGCAGGGTTTGCCTTACCGGCCTCGATTTGAAGTCTTACTACTGCTTTCACTCTCTTTGCCACTTCAAAGCTCCTCTTGTGGTCATAACGGGCGACGAATGCACCCTCCCACTATTCCACGATAACGTATCTTGAACTCAAGCCTTTTCTACTTGCAAGAAATCAAGCTCCACGGGTGTCTCCCTTCCGAAGAACGACACCATTACGCGGACCTTTGCTCGATCCATATCAATTTCGGAGACCGTGCCGATGAAATCATTAAACGGGCCGTCGATAATTCGAACCTTCTGGCCTGTCTTATAGGTTACCTTTATTCTCGGCGCCTCGGCTTCCATGCGTTTCACGATCTGACTCACTTCTTCAGGACGCAGCGGCGTAGGCTCGTTTCCCATGCCGACGAAACCGGTCACACCAGGCGTATTGCGCACGACGTACCAGGAATCCTCGTCCATGATCATCTGAACGAGAATGTATCCGGGAAATACGCGTCGTTCGACCGTTCTGCGCTTACCGTCCTTGATCTCGATCTCTTCTTCCGTCGGAACGACGACGTCGAATATTTTCGACTTCATGCCCATCGTTTCGATTCGCTGTTCGAGATTATGGCGGACCTTATTTTCGTACCCCGAATAGCAATGCACCACGAACCAGTAGCGATCGCTCTCTTCTTCCTGATCTGTTTCCGCATCCTCCGATTCGGAAACAGCTTCTTCTTCCGGCTCGTCTTGCGGTTCAACAGTCGAATCTGCGTCGGCTTCAGTTTCCGCCTCAGCCACAGGTTCTGTTTCGGCCTCTAGCGAAACAGGAACATCATCCGACGCGGCCGATTCCGCTGCATCTTGCGTATCGACTTCGTCATCTTGCAGCTGCGCAGCTGTTTCTTCCATCTCCACTTCTTCAACGGAAGCCGAACTCTCCGTCTCGCTTTCTCCAGAGACGGGTTCCTCCATCTCGGATGGAGTCATTTCTTCAAGGCGATCACTATCATTCTCAGCCATGCTATCCGTTCCAACTATGCAAAAACAACAAGGTTCAATCTCGCTTTTCCGGGATTGCAGCCGGCAAATTCCATTGGATTGTTTTCTAACCGAGTCCGACGATAAATGCAAACAGCCGGGAGAAGAGCAGATCCAGTGCGCCCAGCAAAAGACTCATTAGAAAAACGACAACGAGAACGATGATCGTCAGCTGCGTGGCTTCCTGGCGTGTTGGCCAATTAACCTTGCGCAGTTCAGCGACCGTTTCCCGAAGGTAACGCACAATCCCCAATTGACGCTTGCGTGCCGCCGCTTTCGTTTTTGCCAATCAAGTACTCCTTCATCTAGTCAGTCAAGCGACGCCGACTGCAACCGGCGTCGCGATCCAATCAGGCAGGCCAGGTAGGAATCGAACCCACAACCCCCGGTTTTGGAGACCGGTGCTCTGCCAAATTGAGCTACTGGCCTTAGCGGGCATCGTCAAGAATGCCCTTCGATTCACTTCGTTTCACGATGCAGCGTGTGCTTTCTGCATCGCGAACAGTATTTATTAAACTCCATCCTGCCAGGATCGTTTCGGCGGTTTTTTTCCGTCGTATAATTCCGCTCCTGGCATTCCGTACATTCCATCGTAATTACCGGACGAACATCTTTCTTAGCCATCTGTCACCAACAACGTGATCCAAAAGTTATGGGCCGCGTTTTCCTTTCGTTTATTCCAATATCTCGGTGATCACACCCGCGCCGACCGTGAGGCCCCCTTCACGGATGGCGAAATTCGAGCCCTTCTCCAACGCCACCGGGGTGATCAACTCCACCTTCAGATTCACGTT
>JARRPX010000013.1 GCA_037382465.1 Anaerolineales bacterium
CGTGGCCACGTTGGGGGGCTGGTGGAGGCTGAGTGCTGGACCGCTGTTGCTGTTGGGTGCCGAACTTGCAATACTGGGTGTGTGCACGATGCATTCCCATTGGGTGCATCTACGGATATTCGAAAGCAAGGGAAGACGTTCGCACAAATTCAGCGTTCGCCTGCCTATTCCAACCCGATTCGCGGCATGGGGACTGAGAAATTTCGGTCATTACGCGACGGGACTCGATCGAACCGGAGTAGATGAAATCCTGCTTGCCTTGGATGAGTTGGAAAACAACCTGGCGCAGGGACCGCCAATCCTCATCGACATCACGGATGGCGATAAGGGAGAGCGAGTCGAAGTCACGTTGGGTTGATCTTTTGAGGCGGGAGGTAATCGCGGTGCAGTATTGTAGACAAGTGAAATTGATCCCAATGAATTACTGGGCAAGGAGTCAGTTATGGCTACGACAGATGAACGGATGAAAATCCTGAAGATGGTCGAGGAGGGGAAGATCTCCGCGGATGAAGGCGCTCGCCTTCTTTCTGCGCTGGCGAAACAAAAATTGCAGCAGACGATCCAGAGCGGCGACGCGCGCTGGCTGCGTGTCCGGGTGACCGATTTGCGAACGGGGAAGGAATCCGTCAAGGTAAACCTGCCGATCGATTTGGTGAACGTCGGCCTGCGTATGGGGGCGCGTTTCGTGCCCTCCATCGAGCAAGAAGTCGCCATGGAGGAAATGATCGATGCCTTGAATCAAGGCCTGACGGGGAAGGTTGTGGACATCGTGGACGAGGAAGAGGGTCACCACGTCGAATTGTTCATCGAGTGAAGCATTCCGAACGGGTGCAATTCCAATACAGTACAATGTATCTGTGATGGGAGCTCAAGCTCGAGTTTTGCAGCAGAGGAGAAAGGGATGAATCGTTTCGCACTGCGGTGGATCATAAACATGATCGCACTTTATGTTACGGTCGGCACCGGATGGATTTCGGGAATTCATGCCGAAAACACCACAGGTCTGGCGATTTTGGCAATGGCGTTGGTCTTTACATTGGTACACAACGTATTGAGTCCATTGTTGAAGCTGCTCAGTTGTTCACTAATCGTGCTGACGATGGGGTTGTTCGTCCTCATCATCAATACTTTTCTGTTCTGGCTTACGGGTTGGATCGGAAATTCTTTCACGCCGGGTTTCGGATACACCGTCGACTCGGTGTGGGCTGCGTTTCTGGGCTCCCTTGTCGTTGGGGTCGTCAACATCGTATTGTCCTTCGTTTTTCGGGAGGAATTGAAAAGCAAGCGCGAGCGCAGCAGGGATTGAGCCGTTTTCTTTCAATTTTCTTGATGCCATCTACGATCTTCACAGCGCATGAATCAAGGCCATGAGCCGCTGATTTTAGACGCTTGAAGGGCGAAAATCGGGGGAAAAGTCTGCAGGAAGGCCTTTCGAACGGCTTGTTTTTATGCCTTTTTTACTATATGAATCGGGCATGAATATTGTTTGCCCGCACATGCCCCTATGCTATACTCGCACCAGTACACAAATCCTTCTCGACGGTGTATGCTCGATCGAGTAAGCGTCGATGGCGATATCCGAAACCGCCGCCGAAGGGTAAGTGGCCTCAATGACATCTGATTTGCCTGCAACGGAGCGTGCACGCGCCTCTCTTGAGCTTCTGTATTCGATTAGTCGCGAGTTGACCTCGGAGCTGGATCTCAACGAACTCCTGCAGCGTATTTTAAAGTTGACGAGCGAGAAAGTCGCCGCGATCAGCGGCAGCATCATCGTTCTCGATGAAAATGGCCACTTGACGGAAGGGGCGGTTTTCTATGATGGTAAGGTCATCGATCATACCACCGAGAAATTGGAGGATCCCTTCGATCGGGGCCTGGCCGGCTGGGTATTTGAGAACCGAAAGCCGGCTTTCGTTTCCAGTACGCTCGATGACGAACGTTGGCTGCAGCAAAGCGCAGATGAAGCAGATGAAGGCAGCCGCTCGGCGATCAGCGTCCCCCTGCTCCTCCGCGAGCGTGTTGTGGGCGTGCTTACCATGGTCCACTCCCAGACGAGTTATTTCAGTGAAGATGACCTGACGTTACTGCAAGCCATCGCGGATCAGGCGAGCGTGGCGGTCGAGAACGCACGCCTTTTCACCGCCGAGCAGGAGCGGCGCCGTTTCGCGTCGACTCTACAGGAAATTGCACGCACGATCAACGCGACGCTCGATCCAACGCAGGTTTTCTCACAGATTCTCGATCAACTCGCGCGCTTGATCACTTACGACAGTGCCAGCATCTTCGTAGTAGAAGGTGAAAATCTCACGCTTGTCGCAGCGCGGGGATTAAAAGACGAAGCTGCTATTCTTGGTATGAAAGTACCCATTGGATTAAACACGTTGACCGGAGCGGTAATAAAAAATGCCGAACCGCTGTGTGTGGAAAACGTGCAATTGGATGATCGTTGGATCAAATGGGAAAAACATCCCGAATCGGAAACCATCCGCAGTTGGATCGGAGCTCCGCTGATCGTACGTGATCGGGCAGTGGGGGTTTTAAACGTCGATAACAACAGCGCGGGTGTATTCGGCCCCGCTGAGGTGGAATTGGTCACGGCTTTTGCGGAGCAGGCGGCAACGGCGGTGGCGAACACGCAGTTGTTCGCCGAAAGCCAACGCAGAGTACAGGCGCTTTCCGCCTTGGCACACACTGCCCAGGTGGTCACCGAAAGCATCAACATCGACGAAGTAATCAAGCGCATTCTGAAACGAACCTTGTCCAGCCTGGATGCGGAAGCCGCCTCTGTGGCCTTGCTCGACGAGACGACAGACACGCTCGAATTCAAATTCGTGAGTGGCAAATCGGCCGATCATCTGGTCGGTTTGCGATTGAAGCGGGGTCAGGGAATCGCCGGTTGGGTCGTCGAAAACAGCGAACCAGTCGTGATCCCCGACGTACAAAAGGACTCGCGTTTCTTTCCAAAAATCGACGAACAGACCGGCTTCATCACCAATTCCATCGTGGCAGCTCCGATCATGGCCGAATCCAGGACGATCGGCGTGCTGGAAGCGATCAACCATCGGGGAGACACCTTTCGCGAAGAACAGATCGAACTTTTGATGGGCATTGCCTACCTGGCGGGGTCGGCGATCATTCGCGCCAGACTCTTCTCGGAAACCCGGTCCGCCCAGATGCGCTACGCCAGCTTGTTCGAGGACAGCATCGATCCATTACTCATAACGGATTTAAATGGGTCGATCAAAGACGCAAACCGTCATGCGGAACGCTTCCTGGGTCAATCTCGAGAGAGCCTGCGCGAGCGTTCGGTCTTCGAGTTGGGCATTCCGTATGCGGACAAGGTGGAGCAGGAATTGGCGCAACTCGATCCCGGTGAGACTTTCTCGTCGGAACCTCCGATGCCGCAGAGTGAAGATCAAAGCTTGCCGATCGAGATTCATGTCAAACGGATCGACATCGATCAACAACCGGTGTTTCAATGGATTTTGCGGGATGTATCCGAACGCATCGAATTGGAACAACTGCGTTCGGATCTGACGTCGATGATTTTCCATGATTTGCGTGCGCCCATCGGTAACATCATTTCGAGTCTCGAGGTCCTGGAGACGTCGACGGTGAAGGAGGATGAGGCTTTTCAATCCGTGCTATCCATCGCACAGCGTTCCAGCCGACGCGCATCGCGATTGATCGAGTCGCTGCTCGATCTCGATCGCCTCGAGGCAGGAAATGCGGTCATCGATAAACAAAAAACATCGATCACCGCGCTCATTAAAGAAGCGGTCGAAGAAGTTCGACCCATGGCCGAGGCGAAAGAGCATACGCTGGAAATCGAGCCCATGCCGGAACTACCCGAGGTGGATATCGATTTCGATTTAATCCTGCGCGTTATGACGAATCTGCTGGAGAACGCGATCAAATACACGCGGACGGGTGGGGAAATCCGTGTGTCTGCACAAAAAGCAAAAGGGGTTCTCGATGTCAGCGTCAGAGACAGCGGCAGCGGAATTCCTCCTGCAGATCGAAAACGCATCTTCGAGAAATATGCACGCATTCACCGCAAGGGGAAGCCAAAAGGTAGGGGGCTCGGGCTTGCATTCTGCCGTCTCGCTGTGGAAGCGCATGGCGGAAGAATCTGGGTCGAGAGTGCAGAAGGCGAAGGTTCCACTTTTCATTTTACCCTTCCATTATAATTAGATCGTTGAATCCAAATCTTGGAGAACGGTATGCGCAAGATCGCTTCCGGCGTTTTCATCGAGGACGAATTCCCTGCCGTCTTGCTCGGCGCGGTCGTCACACAGGAAAGTGTAATTGCAGTGGACTGCCCGCTGCGGGTGGAAGATACACGTACCTGGATCGGCACGTTGTCCGATCTCGGCAATGTACGCTACATGGTGCTGCTTGATTCCCACGTGGATCGCGTACTGGGTGCCCGTGTGGTCAACTTCCCAACCCTCGGGCACGATCGCACGCGAATCACCATGAGTACCTGGTCGGACAGTTACAAGGGGAGGGCGAATCCGATCGGAGCAGAAGCAGATCGATTGAAGCGCATTACCGGTGTGCGTCGAGCGGTTCCCCAATTGACGTTTTCAGACGAAATGCAGGTCCATATCGGAGATCGTACGGTGCATTTCCTCCATCGTCCAGGGCCGACTCCGGGTGCGATTTGGATGGTGCTGCCGGAAGCGAAAGTCATATTTATTGGGGATGCGGTCACGGTCAAAGAGCCCCCTTATCTTGGAAACGCAAACATCGATCAATGGCTGGAGAGTCTCGACGATTTGAGGGGCGCGCATTTTCGTACGTACAAGTTCGTATCGGGGAGGGACGGATTGGTCAAGCGCAGCGATATCAACGACATGGCGCGCTTCTTACGGCGTGTTCCGAATCGAATCCAGGATTTTGCGAAACGAGGCGGCTCTCCCGAACTTGCCGATGACTATGCAAAGGAATTGATCACGAGTTTTCCAAAGGTTCAGTCTGCCAGGGCTGATACATGTATGCTCAGGCTAAGAGCGAGTGTGATACACCTTCATTCCAGAATGTACCCTTCCGATAATTAAGACATTAGAAGTGGTTTCGTTCATCTAACTCTTTCGCATAAAACGAGGTCATTTTTCGATGGAATATGCAGTGGTTTTGGAGGTCACGCGGGGTGAAATCGTAGAATCCCTGCATCACGGCGCCGTGGCGATCTCAGATTCAAGTGGGGCGTTGGAAGCATGGTGTGGAGATCCGGGAATCGTGACCTACATGCGCTCTTCGGCGAAGCCGCTTCAAGCGTTGTGCCTGCTCGAATCGGGTGCGGCAGAGCACTTCGATTTCACTTCGGAGCAACTCGCCATCGTCTGTGCCTCCCACGATGGAACGGATGACCACGTAGCAGCGGTTGTATCGATTCTGGATCGGATCGGCCTGGAGGAGAGCGCCCTTCACTGTGGCGTCCATCGTCCTTTCGACAGAGAAACGGCCCAGCGCTTACGGAAAGAAGGTCGAGCGTTTTCCCCACTGCGTAATAATTGCTCCGGCAAGCATGCCGGGATGCTGGCTTCGGCGACTTTCCTGCAGGAGTCCACCGGCGACTACGAGCAGCCCGATCACCCGGTGCAGCGGCGAATCCGGAAGATCGTCGCCGAGATGTGTGGACTCGAAGAGGCTGATATTGCCATCGGTGTTGACGGCTGTACCGTGCCCACGTTTGGCGTTTCGCTGTGTGCGGCCTCCACGGCCTTTGCCCGACTGGTGGATCCGAATGGATTGCCCTCGATACGAGTTCAAGCCTGTGATGCCGTGGTGGCCGCGATGACGGAACACCCTTTTTTGGTGGCTGGATCCGGCCGCTTCGACACGCGTTTGATACGGGCAACGAACGGGCGTATCGTGAGTAAGGCAGGAGCGGAGGGTTTTCAGGCACTGGGGATACGCCCTGGAAGCCTGGGGCCCAATTCGCCCGGTTTGGGTGTGGCGATCAAGATCGCCGATGGTGACTATGCACGGCGAGCCCGCTCGTTGATCAGCCTGGAAGTCCTGCGTTTGCTGGAAGTATTATCTCCGGAAGAGTACGCCGAACTCGTACAGGATGCTACGAGTATCAGCAACAATCGGGGGCACGTCGTCGGTGAACTTCGTCCAACGATCCGTCTCATGCGAGGAGTGCTGTAGAATTCGTGAGCACGTATGTAGGGCTGCAAGACGCAGCCCGGGGGCTTCTACGCATCGATTTGTCACCGGAGCAGATGGCGGCATTCGAACGCTACGCCGCCGAGTTAATCTCCTGGAATCAACGTATCAATCTGACCGCAATCACCGATCCGGTGAACATCGAGATCAAGCATTTCCTGGATTCGATGACCTGCATTCTGGTGATGGGTGCACCCAGATATGAACGCGTGGTGGATGTGGGGAGCGGTGCGGGGTTCCCCGGATTGCCGTTGAAGATACTGCGTCCCAAGATGAAATTAACCCTGGTCGAATCGATCGGCAAGAAAGTCGAATTTTGCCGGCACGTGATCGAAAGGCTCGGTTTGAACGGTGTCGAACTGCTCCACGATCGCGCGGAAAACATTGGCCATGCAGATGAGCATCGTCAGAAATATGATTGGGCGGTGGCTCGTGCTGTCGCTTCCATGCCCGTGCTGGTGGAATATCTGTTGCCGCTGCTGCGCGTTGGTGGAAAAGCGGTGATCCAAAAGGGTGAGACCGGTCCTGTTGAAGCGCATGCTGCAGAGGAAGCGCTGCGGATCTTAGGCGGAAGGCTGAAGCAGATCATTCCCCTCGAGTTGCCGCGCGTCGTCGAAACGCGTTATTTGATCGTGGTCGAAAAAAGCGCAGCGACGCCGCCGAGATACCCTCGAAGGGTTGGCATTCCTGCGAAACGTCCCCTTGCATGAATCATTATTTCGATGCAGGCAGGATCATTCATCCGGGAAAGAGGAAATGACCCCATCTGCAATCCGGCGCAGCACGGCACGGCTGCGAAATTCCTCGGTAAACATATCCAGATCGGCGGACGTGAGAATCGCTTGATGCGCCGTACTCAGCCGTTCGAGTAAATCTGCTCTACGCATGGGGTCCAGTTCCGCCATGACTTCGTCTAAGAGCAAAACCGGGTATTCCCCGGTTTTCTGCCGTAGCCAATCCACCTCGGCCAGTTGAGTCGCCAGCATGGCCGTGCGGTTCTGGCCGCGCGACCCGTAATATCGAAGATCGATGTCGTTGGCCAGAAACCGGAAATCGTCTCGATGGGGGCCGATCGTGGTGGTACCGCGGGCGATCTCCTCGGTCCGTTTGCGTTGGAGAGCGGTCATCATCGTGGACTGGATTGCTTCTGCGCCGGTCTGCTCCTCATCGTCAATCGGTGCGTTTTCTTCTCCCTTACCTGATTCGGATCGAGGCGATGGCAAGAACGATGGAAGATATTCCAGTCGTAAGCTTTCCTTTCCCCGGGAGATGTCATGATGGATCGGGCGCGCGCGTTCATTGATCTCCTGCAGCGTGGCCAGGCGCGTCGTAATCAATGTGGCAGCGTACTCGCAAAGTTTTTCATCCCAGTATGTGATCTCGCCTTTGCCGGGTTGGCGTTCCTGCAGCCGCTTGAGCAATGCGTTGCGCTGGGAAAGCACGGCGGTATATTCTGACAGGGCTTGGGCATAACCGGGATCCGCCTGGCAAAGTGCGTTGTCGAGGAAGTCGCGTCGTTCGGACGGCGAGCCTTCCACGACGCGCATGTCTTTGGGCAGGAACATCACCGCATTGAAGACGCCGGCCAACTGGCTTACTCTGCGTTTAACGCCGTTGACCAGCACCTCCCTGCGCAGGCGCTGGCTGTTCGTCGGGCCGACGCTGTTGAGGATGATGCGGATTTCGATGCGCAGCGGTTTGGGTTTATGAGCCGCGCTTTCGGCTTCGTGTGATGCAAGTGTGTTGCGCTGGATTTCAGCCACGATACGGGCGAAAGGCGGCGAATCCTGCAGTGCATCGAAATGAATCAGGTGGCGGTCGTTGCTCGTGTGTGGGGATTGCGCAGTAGTCAGGTAATGGATGGCATCGAGCAGGCTCGTCTTTCCCTGTGCGTTTGCACCTACCAGAATGGTCACGCCTGCGGTGAAGGCCAGATCGAGACGAGTGAAGTTTCGAAAATGGGTAAGCGACAGGTGGTTTAATTGCATCGGCGCATGGATTGTAGCATAGGATCACGCCGCGGATCGGCCGGCGCGAAGCGTAATCTGAATATCAATTTACGCCTATGATGTCCTACGCGCCCGGAGGAACTTCGACTTGGGTTTCTTCGATTTTCCAGACCTCGTTGGCGCGATCGATGAAGAGCACGCCATCGAGATGATCGATTTCGTGCTGGAAAATACGCGCAAGCCAGCCATTGGGTTTCAGACGGAAGGGTTTTCCGTGCCGGTCGAGTCCTTTGACCGTGATCTTCTCGTAGCGTACGACTTCACCATAAAATCCTGGGATGGATAAGCAGGCTTCGTTTCCTAAAACCGTGTCCTTCGAACGGCGCACGATTTCGGGGTTTACGACGGCATACAGCTTGGCAGGCTTGTTTTCCTTTTCAGGATCTTCAGAACCCTCGCCGTATTCGACGACGATCACGCGCTGCCCGATGTCCACTTGCGGAGCGGCCAGCCCCACGCCGTTGGCGGCGCGCATGGTTTCGATCATGTCCTCGATTAAAGTCTCGATGGCCGGTGTAATGCTGTGAACGTTCTTGGCGCGCTGGCGCAGTGTTGGATTTGGTGGGGTAACAATTTCACGGATAGCCATGGTTTTGATCTTCTTCGGATTCCGGGAACTTCTTTACGTTGGAATACTCATCGTGATAGATATCTAGTAATTCTACCATCTCGCTTTGACGCTGCTTGCGCTCCATCTCGTGTTGCCTTTGGATCAACGCCTCCTGGGCGTGAACGATGTCCTGCTGTACACCCACGGGATCGAACACGCCTTCGAAGACGAACATGGCAGTGCCGATGTTGGTGACCACATCGCCGTAGTTCATGAAATAACCGAGAACGCCTTTGCGATCGACCTCGGTGCTGAGCACGTTTTCCAGCGGCGCCACTTTACGCACTTCACGGGACAGCGGTTTCTTATAGACGTCGACGATCTGCTCCGGGGTAATCTGGTAGATGTCGTTGGACCAATCCACGTATCGATACCACCACCATAAAACCAGCACGATCTGCAGCAGAACGACGAGGGTGATGAACGTCGCTGTCGGGAGAAAAGTGACCCGGCTGGCAAATCCGGCGGCGAGCAGAATGACCGTAATCAGGATGAGGATGGAGGGAGCTGCAATCTCGCGCAGCAGAACGGCCCAGTGTTTGCGGTATGTAATGACGTCCTGTTCCTCATAGCGGACTTTGAAGAAGGAATGGAAGAGACCGGGTCTGCTCTCGGTTTGTTCCCGCATGGGCGCTTTTTCGATTTCGACTGTCGACTGCTCTTCCGGCTCGGGTTCCGGAGCGAGTCGCTGGCGAACGGCATCCCGTAAACTCTCGCGATCGGTCTGTTCCTGCTGGGTGCGCAAACGCTGCCAGTGCTCTTCAATGATGGCGGCCATGGCGGCGGGATTCTCCACGTTGCGGAAAACGACTTTGCCCGTATACGTGCGAATCACCACGTCGCCGTAGTCCATCATGCGGCCGACCATTTCCGTACTGACACTGACGGAAAGCAGCATGTGCAGCGGCGCTTCGACGCGGCTGTCGTAGATGCCGACGATTTTTTCCAGCCAGACCGCCCTGCGATTGGTGACGATATAGTAATCGTTGCTCCAGTCGATCCAACGCCAGACGGCGAGGGCGAACGCAGATACGAGCATGACTGCACCGACCCATGAAATTACCGTTTGTTCGCGAACGAGACCATAGATGATGAGCAGCGCGGCTGTGGCCAGAAGGAACATCGGCAGGGTGAGGGATTGAAACAGCAGCACGTTGTGCTTGCGCGCCAGGCCGTAGATCACTTCATCGTCGGCCAGCCAATCGAAGCGTACTTTCCGAGCCAACCGGCGGCTTTGGACGGCGAATCGCAGACTTGCCAGCGCTGCGGGGTGCTGCTTCATGAAATCCGTCATCGCCAGCCGGTCCCAGCGGTAGACGATCGTGGGCAGAGCAGCTCGGACAGTGGCGAATCGAGACTGGGTGTAGATCATCTCGATTTCCCCGAACGTGTCACCCGCTTTCAACTTGGCGAGTATGTCTTCCCCTCGTTCGGGATGCTTGTGAACAACCTCGACCTCGCCCTCGGCAATGAAATACATTGCCTTCGGCCGTGAGCCTTGATGGATGACGACCGTCCCCGCTTCGTACGTTTCGCGCTTCAGCGTAGCGGCCAGGGCGCGCATGTCGTCTTCCGGCTCCTGGCGTAAAAAGTGCGTACTGCACAGCAGATCGAACGCGGATGAAAACTTCATGGCTGCAATTGTAGCATGGGCGAGCGAAGGTCGCCGCTGCCGTGCTATAATCCGACCTGCGGAGTCCCGAGTGACCAAAAAGAGAAAGACATCCTCCCGGCGAAAAAGTAAATCCAGGAGCAAGAGCGCTTCTTCCCAGCGCAGCTCTGCCCGCGGCTCGTTACTGAGCGGTTGGAGCCTGTCCCGGGATCGCAAGCTCGATTTGATCGGATTGCTGCTGCTCGTTTTGAGCGTGATCACGAGCATCGCCCTCTTTACCGGCAGCCAGGGAGTCGTCATCGCGGCCTGGCTCGACGTGCTGCGTTGGACGTTCGGTTGGGGGATGTACCTGGCTCTGCTTGCCGGTTTTGGATGCGGATTATGGCTCATGGCGCGTACCTTCGGGCGACAGCTTCCTGTGTTGGAATTGGAACGCGTGATTGGAGTCGTACTGCTTTTCCTTGGGATGCTGACCTTCTTGCACGCCGTGTTGGGTGTCACCGATTTTGACACGGGCATGGCGGAGGCTCGTCTGGGTCGGGGTGGCGGTGCGATTGGCGCCGTGTTCCTGGCCATTTTGTTCGGTGCGCTGGGCGGGGCCGGCACCGCCGTAGTCCTACTGGCGTGGTTCCTGATCGGGATGATCCTCGCTGCCGGGCTTTCGATCCCGGAACTCTGGTCGCTGCTCGTCCAGGCGGTGCGGTGGGCAATCGACTTCCTCCGGGAAAAGGTTGCCGAGCCGCCGCAGCCGGCCTACATTTCGCCCGTCGTCGACAAAGCGCCTCCGGTCATCGCAGAGAAAGTCAGCGCGCCGCGTGAAGTGACCCGACCGCAGCCCTCTGCGCAGGAAGAATTCCAGCACGAGGAAACCGCGTCCGAAAAAGCATGGTCGTTACCCGCATTGACCGAAATCCTCGATCTTGGTACGGCGGGGAAGGCAGATGAAGCTTTCGATCGCGAACGAGGCAAATTGATCGAAGAGACGCTCCAGGCGTTCGGTGCGCCGGCTCGTGTGGTGGAGATCAATCGAGGTCCCACGATCACACAGTTCGGGGTGGAACCGGATTTCATCGAAGGGCGCGGTGGCCGGCGAACCAAGGTGAAAGTGAGCAAGATTTCGGCGCTTGCGGACGATCTGGCCCTGGCGTTGGCAGCGCCGTCCATTCGTGTCGAGGCGCCCGTTCCGGGCAAAGGCTACATCGGCATCGAGGTGCCCAACACGGAAGTCACACTCGTGGCGCTGCGGGATCTGATGGAATCTAGTCAATATCGAAAGATCAAATCACCCTTGCGGCTCGGGTTGGGCAAGGATGTTTCCGGGCATCCCGTTGTAGCCAATTTAACCAGAATGCCGCATCTGCTCATCGCCGGGACGACGGGTTCCGGCAAGTCGGTGTGTGTCAACGCCATCATCACTTCGCTGCTTTTGCAAAACACACCGGATCAACTGCGATACTTGATGGTCGATCCGAAACGCGTCGAGCTGACCTACTACAATGGAATTCCTCATCTACTTGCCCCGGTGATCGTCGATCTGGAGCGCGTGGTCCCTGCGCTGCAGTGGATTTCACGCGAAATGGATTCACGCTATCAACGGTTTTCCAAGGAAGGCATGCGAAATATCGAGGATTACAATCGACGAATGCGAGACGTTCAAGGGAGAGAATTGCCGTATTTGGTCGTCGTGATCGACGAATTGGCAGACTTGATGATCATGGCACCTGATGAAACCGAGCGCGTCATCACGCGTCTGGCGCAGCTGGCGCGCGCTACGGGGATTCATCTGGTGATCGCGACGCAGCGTCCCTCGGTCGATGTGGTGACCGGATTGATCAAGGCGAATTTTCCCTCGCGAATTGCGTTCGCCGTGGCATCTTCGGTCGACAGCCGCGTGATCCTGGATCAACCTGGAGCTGAAAGATTGCTCGGTCGAGGGGACATGCTTTTTCAGGCACCGGATGCCGCCGCACCGATTCGCATGCAGGGGGCCTTTGTATCCGAGGTCGAGCTCTCGAGGCTGATACGCTTTTGGAAAAACGCTGCGTTGGGCGGGGATGTGACCCAACCATCGCACATCGGTCCGGTCGAGACCATCCCTTCCGGCGTACCGCTCAAACAAGTGCCCATGTGGGACGAGGAAGATGCGGCGGACGAGGATTTAGATCCCTTGTACGATGAAGCGGTCGCAATCGTGCGCGAGATGCGTCGCGCCTCGATTTCTTTGCTGCAGCGGCGTTTGCGTATCGGCTACACTCGAGCGGCCCGGATCGTCGATCACCTCGAAGAGCAAGGCGTCATCGGACCAGCCAAAAGCGGCTCGAAGGCGCGCGAGGTGTTGGACTACGGCGGCATGGCGACTGCCGAAGAGTAAAGCTCCGTATCGACCCTCTCAAGTACCATATTTGACTCACTGCATTAAACTTAAAATTTCTCGGAATAATTGTCATACAATTCATCCCGTGATATTATGGTATTGTGATTGCAATTAGGAAACTCCCGACGAGTGAATTGGATTTCCAAACCACGGAGAAAGGAGTGAACCTGGAACACGAATCAGGCCCCGTATTCGCCCCAACTACAGTCAAACCAAAATAATTTTGGAGGAGAGAGATGCGAAATAAGCTATACGCAGTGTTGTCCTTTCTGATTTTTGCGTCGATGATTCTGAGTGCATGCGCCACGAAAACCGCTACTCCTACCGAGGAAATGGTTCCTCCAACTCCAACCGAGAAGCCGGTTGTGGCTGAAGAGCCGGCGGCGGCAACGGAAGCCGAGGAGCCCATGAAGCCCTTCCGCGTTGGGTTTGTCACCGACACGGGCGGCATTGATGACAAGAGCTTCAACACCACACAGTGGAATGGCGTTCAGCGCGCGGTGAATGAGTTGGGCGTCGAGGCGCAGTTCATTCAATCTGACGAAGCAACGCAGTACGAGCCCAACCTGACGGAATTCGCCAGCCAGGGTTACGATTTGATCATTGCCTCCGGATTTTTCCTGGGTGGCGATCTCGCCAAAGTTGCGGCCCTCTACCCGGATATTTCATTCACCATCGTCGACTATTCTTACCCTGATCCGTTCGGTGTCCCCGAAGGCGTTGTCGGAAACAGCGAGTGTATTCCGAATGTTGAGGGTCAGGTCTTCAAGACCGACCAGGCGGCGTTTTTGGCGGGTTACCTTGCGGCAGGCATGACCGAAACCGGCAAATTGGGCTACTTCGGCGGCGCCAAGATCCCGACGGTGACGATATTTGGTGTCGGCTTCCAGGCCGGCATGGAATATTACAATGAGGTTCACGGTACGAGCGTCGAACTCATTGGCTGGGACAACGCAACGGGCGAAGGTTTGTTCACCGGTGATTTCGTTGACCTCACCAAGGGAAAGGAATCCACAGAGTCCCTTTTCGATGAAGGCGCTGATATTTTCATGGGGGTCGGCGGCTTGATTGGATCGCCCGGTTTCGACGTGGCGCGTGAGCGCGGCGGCTACGGCATCTGGGTCGACGTGGATGGCTACAACCTGCTGCCCGAGGCGCGGGACGTTCTCCTCACCAGCGTGATGAAGAACATGGACACCTCCGTCTTCACCGTTATCAAGGATACGATGGAGGGCAACTTCAACGGCTGCGGTGTCTACGTCGGCGATCTGGCAAACGACGGCGTTGGTATTGGCCCATACCACGATCTCGACAGTGTGGTCCCCGCTGATCTTAAGGCGGAGATCGAAGACCTCAAGGCGAAGATCATATCGGGCGAGATCAGCGACACGGGTTGTGTTTCATACCCGGACTACTGCCCCGGTGGCTTGTACTAGTAGTCTCTCTGTGAGTAAAATCTAAGCAGAGAATCACTTCAGGCGGTGCCGTTGTACAATCGGCACCGCCTGTTGTACACTTCTTCTGTATTATTCGTATTTCAATTTGCCGGTTATGTTCAGAAATCCAGCTCAAAGGAACATACCTATGACCCCGGTTTTGGAATTACGGAACATCACCAAGACGTTCCCAGGCGTAATCGCAAACGATAAGATCAATTTGACTCTCCACGAAGGAGAAATCATGGCGCTATTGGGGGAAAATGGCGCCGGTAAAACCACGTTGATGAACATCCTTTACGGCCTGTATACTCCCGACGAGGGTGAAATCTATATACGTGGAAAGAGGGTGGAGATCACTGGTCCGGAAGATGCAATTAAATTCAGGATCGGAATGGTGCACCAACACTTCATGTTGGTGCCTGTCTTTACTGTGACCGAGAACGTCATGTTGGGCATCGAGTCGACGCGCTATGGGGTCTTTCTTGATCGCGAACAAGCTGCCGAGCGAATTCGTGACATCTCGTCGCAATACGGCCTGCAGATAGATCCCGACTCCTTGGTAGAAGATCTGTCGGTGGGCGTTCAACAACGTGTCGAAATTATCAAAGTCCTTTATCGAGAAGCAGACATTCTCATTCTCGACGAACCAACCGCGGTTCTTACACCGCAGGAGGTCGATGAACTTTTCAAGGTCATTCGCTCACTCGTCGATCGGGGTAAGTCGGTCATCTTTATCACGCATAAGTTGAAGGAGGTCATGGCGATCGCCGACCGGATTACGGTACTGCGGAATGGCCACGTTGTCGGCGAGGCAACCCCCGACACTGCTTCGGAAGCATCGTTGGCGAAAATGATGGTCGGGCGAGAGGTCATCATGGCGGCGGATCGCAAACCGCAAGCGGCGGGGGATGTGGTGCTTGATGTCCAGAATCTTATCGTGAGAGACGATCGCGATCTGGTGGCCGTTGATGGTGTATCTTTTCAATTGCGCCAGGGTGAGATCCTCGGCGTTGCCGGAGTGCAGGGGAACGGTCAAACTGAATTGGTGGAATCCCTGACCGGATTGCGAAGCGTTGAAGGTGGAAAGATAACGATCCTGGGGCAGGATACCACGAACAGCACGCCTCGCAAGATACGGGAAGTTGGAACAGCGCACGTTCCGGAGGACCGCCAACAAGATGGCCTGGTGCTCTCCTTTCCGGTCGCGGATAACCTTGTTTTGAATACGTATTACGAGCCGCCTTTCGCAAAGGGTATAAATTTACAGCAGGATGCGATTGAGGAGGCGGCGGAATCTAGGGTAGAGTTGTTCGATATTCGCACACCCAGTATTTTTGTGCCGGTCGCTAATCTTTCCGGAGGAAACCAACAGAAGGTAATCGTCGCGCGCGAATTTTCGCGGCCCGTATCCGTGCTCATTGCCTCGCAGCCCACGCGTGGTTTAGACGTGGGCTCGATCGAATACATTCATAGCCGGATTCTTGAGAAGAGGGATGAAGGTTGTGGGGTCTTGCTGGTGTCTCCCGAATTGGATGAGATCATGAATCTATCGGATCGTATTGCGGTGATGTTTGAGGGGAAAGTTGTCGCCATCCTTGATGCCGCGGATGCGACCAAGGAGAAATTGGGCCTGCTGATGGCCGGCTTACGCGAGGAAGCAGCGGTGGAAGCCGGAAATCCTCAGAAAGGTTAGGGGTTCGAAAAAGGAAATAAGGAGTGTGTTCCTTGAGTGAAGAACAGAAAAGCTCCCAAACGGAAGATGTGAAGGTCGACGAACAATTAGAAGATGTATCCGGCAAAGGTTTATTTGTTTCCTTGCGAGTCCCTTTTCTTTCTGTCTTTACCGGGCTGCTGATCGGCGCAATCATCATCGCTGTCTCGAATGCGGAAGTCGTTGCCGCCTGGAAGAATCTCTTCCAAGATCCAATCGGTGCTTTATCGTTGACCTGGATAACCATCCGGAATGCATATGTTGCTCTGTTCGAGGGTTCGTTCGGTAATCCCAAGACGATTGTGCAGGCAATCGGTGTATGGCGGGATACCGGTGAAACCCGAGCTGTCCTCGATGCGCTTCGGCCGATCAGTGAAAGCCTGGTCATCTCAACCCCCTACATATTCGCCGGGTTGGCGGTGGCGCTTGGATTTCGCGGGGGATTGTTCAATATCGGCGCGGAGGGCCAACTTTTTGTCGGTGGTCTGGCTTCGGCTTTCATTGGTTACGCAATTAAGGGATTACCGGCGTACATCCATCTGCCTCTTGCCTTGCTGGCCGGTATTTCGGCGGGAGCAATCTGGGGCGCGATACCTGGTTATCTCAAGGCGCGCACGGGAGCGCATGAAGTCATCAACACGATCATGATGAACTACATCGCATTTCGCTTGACGGATTTCCTGTTATCCGGCCCAATGGCAAGGCCGGACGGTCTGCCGATCACCCCCGAAATCGCGCCGAGTGCATACATCCCTGCTCTACTGCCCAAACCGGTTCGAATCCATTACGGTTTTTTCATCGCCCTGGGAGCGGCTTTCCTGGTTTATTGGTTTCTATGGAAGACGACGAGCGGGCTGGAGATTCGGATGGTGGGCGCGAATCCGCGGGCCGCAAAATATGCCGGGGTGAAAATTTCGAAGAACATCGTCCTGGCGATGGGGCTGAGCGGCGCACTGGCGGGCCTGGCTGGCGCCAATCAAGTGTTGGGCGTCGATCACCGCATGGTACGTGCTTTCTCCACGGGATACGGTTTCGATGCCATCGCACTGGCCTTGCTGGGCAACAGCCATCCCGTTGGTGTGGTCCTGGCTTCGTTACTTTTCGGCTTTCTTCGAGGAGGTGCCGCACGGATGCAATCCATGGCCGGGGTTCCGGTGGAGATCATTCGCATCATCCAGGGCATGGTGATCATCTTCGTGGCTGCCCCGGCGATCATCCGCGGCCTTTATCGTCTGAAGGAATTCCGGTCTGAGGAAGCCGTTTTATCCAGGGGCTGGGGTTCATAGGAGGAGCGATGCGGGCTGCAGCTAATCTCGATAAATATCATCTCAATCGCCGAAAGATCATCGTCAGTGCGCTGATCCTGCTCGTGGGCATTGTGGATTTACTTTTCTTCATGCGCGGGACACAGGGGATGCAGTCTACGTTCGTACTGACGAGTCAACGTGCGGGCGTGGAGATCAGTGCTCCAGACCTTGTACTTCCGACGGGAACGACGCTGCTGGTATTGGGCATCGTCGTGATCGCTGTGGCGATTTGGAATCTTCTGCGAAGAGATGAGCGTGACACGCTCGCCATCGCAATGGTGAGCGCACTGGTCATCGTTGCTTTCCTGATTTGGGCCACGCGCGGCAAATCCCTGAATCTCACGGGAATGCTGGTCAGCAGCCTGGTGAGAGCGACGCCGATCGCGCTGGCGGCTCTGAGCGGTTTGTACAGTGAGCGGTCGGGCGTCGTAAATATCGGCATCGAGGGAATGATGCTCATCGGGTCATTTACCTCCGTCGTCATGGCAAGCGTAAGCGGCAATTTGTTCCTCGGTGTCATAGCGGGTATCTTGGCGGGAATGCTGTTTGGCTGGCTGCACGGCGTGCTGTCCATCAAGTATCGGGTGGACCAGATTGTGAGCGGGACGGGCATTATCATCCTTGCGTTGGGAATGACGAGCTACCTGCAGCGGTCCGTGCTCAATCTATACCCTGAATTAAACCAACCCGGCTCGGTTATCGCTGCATTTCCCATTCCCGGCCTGTATAAAATCCCCGTGATCGGACCGCTGCTCTTCAATCAAAGCCCGATTATATATACGCTGTTTATACTTCTGATCGTCACGAGGATTCTCATGTATCAAACACGCTGGGGTTTACGCACACGTTCCGTCGGTGAGCACCCCAAAGCGGCTGACACGCTGGGAATCAACGTCTTTCGGACACGGTACGTGAGCGTGCTCATAAGCGGCGCGATCGCCGGTTTGGCCGGCGCATACATGAGCATCGGCGCA
Organism: Anaerolineales bacterium; assembly: GCA_037382465.1. NCBI lineage: Bacteria > Bacillati > Chloroflexota > Anaerolineae > Anaerolineales > Anaerolineales bacterium. The sequence continues at coordinate 18,217 of JARRPX010000013.1, forward strand.
GCTGGACGGTTCAATGAGGGCATGTCGGCGGGCAAAGGGTTTCTGGGCCTGGCGGCGATGATCTTCGGCAATTGGAATCCCGGGGGTGCATTCCTGGGGGCATTGATCTTCGGCTTTTTCGACTCCTGGCAGGAAAAATTGTCCATCCTTCAAGTCGGCATCCCGGTCGATCTATTGGGTATGGCGCCTTATATCGCAACGATGGTTGTGCTGGCGGGGTTAATCGGACGCTCCCGGATGCCGGCTGCTGATGGGCAGCCGTATAGGAAGGAATAGCGTGCCGCAACCTGGAGGGCGGTAACCCCAAATTCTGTGCCGATTCGGCTGCTGCTCGAAAAATGCGTGCATCGACGCGAGATAATGCCAGTCGACCGCCGATGCATTCTTGCTAATCGATTTTTATAGTGTAATATTTTCATATGCCGCTCGGGTGAAGAATTTATCAATCCCTCAATTACATTAAAGAATAGTATTCTGGGCTTGAGTGGAACACCTTGGGGAAGTGTTTTCGTGTAGATTACTTACTTTCCGCTGTTTTGGGAGGAGTAATAGATTATGCATAAGCAAGTGCTTCTAGCGGGGATGATGCTTTGCTTCTTGAGTGCATGCGGGAAGTCTGAGGCGGCAATCGCCACTTCGATCGCGGCGACGCAAAAGGCAGAGGAATTCGAGGCGCTTGCCATGACGGCAACGAAACTTGCCGGACCATCGGACACACCCACAAATACATTCACGCCTACAATTACACCGACCGCAACACAGACACCCACTCCATCCGATACCCCTCTCCCATCCTCGACAAGCACACCGCCGGAAGGCAGCGCCTACGTTCCGGATTTGGTCGGTTTGACATACGATGAAGCGACCGCAAAATTAACCGAACTCGGCCTGCCCTGGTACTACGTCGCTGTTGTCAGCAGCGACACGCCGATGTGGGAAGTCATGGACCAATCCCCTCGCGCTGGCGCATTGTTGGATCTTGAGGAAATGCAAGTAAAACTGGTGATTAGTTTCAGTGCAGACTCTCCACCTCGGCCCCAACCTCGCTCGGGTTATTTCATTAGCGACTCTTGTCGGGGTGTCACAAAAGAGGGCGTTTGTTACGGTGGTTCTGTATTCTGGTGTGAGAATACCAACTTGCTTATGCAAGACTGTTCGTTTTGTGATGGGTATTGTGGAACGAATGATGGGATCAAAGTATGCTTTTGTCCGTAAGGTTGTGGGGTTCAAAGGGAAACATCTAATTCGTGAGGATTTATCAAGGAGGAGAACATAATGAAGTCAATGCAGTGGATTACCGTCATCGTGCTTTTCGGAACCGTCATAGTTGGCTGTGGGCCGTCCGAATCGGATATTGCGACCAGCGAGGCGGAAACGCAGGCCGTTATCGATGCCTTGGCGACCGAGGTCGCGGGTACGGAGCAAAGTGTCCAGGCTACGGAAGATTCCGCACAAAAGACGACAACCGCAGAATTCAATCAAAACGCTACGAAAACCGCCAATGTCGCTTTGGCGGCAACCAACCAGGTGGGAACTGCGCAGGCTAAAGTGGCCGCCCAAACACAAGCCGCCTCGTCGATGTTCGACGAGATCGTGGAACTCGCGGCCTACGATTACATCAGTACCGATGAAGGCATGTTCTTTACGCTGGAAGATTTTTCCGAATCGTGGGCTCAAATCAATTGGTACCAGTGGAGGCCAACGTATCTCTTTCCGACCGATTTCGTTGTTCGTGCCGACGCCAGTTGGGATTCGGCCAGTGACAACGCCAACTGGTTCAGTTCCGGATGCGGGTTCGTTTTTCGGGAGACGGATGTCGACAACCATTACCTGGTCTTTCTTGGCCTGGATGGAAATGTAAACTTTGCCAGAAGCTACCGCGGGGATTGGAAACGCCTGGGAAGCTCCTACTATGGGAGCGTCGATATCCCTGAAGGCAGCGCGAGCATCATGCTGGTTGTGGAAGGGGATTCGTTCACCTTCTTCGTAAATGGTGAAAGGGTTCGCACACAAGTCGACAGCGCGCTGAAAGAAGGGGATCTGGGATTAACCCTGCTGTCCGGAACGAATGCGGGATACGGAACGCGCTGCACCATGGAAAACGTCGAACTCTGGATCATAGATTGAACAATCCCGGGTGATATCAAAGCCACGTTTGGGGATTTACTCCAAACGTGGCTTTTTTTATCGTTCGCGGCCCCATTTTTTCATTCGCGAGGATGCGGGCTGAACAATTCTCCCGTGGTTTTCTACTGCGCGCGTTGTGCGCGGCGGAGGATGCCGACCGGGATCGAGCGGATTTCTTCAATTCCGAGCAGCAGCGAGATCCCCACGAAGGTAATGACACCGATAAACGCGCCTCCGAGGAGCAGCATCATCCGTCCCGGTTCGAGCAAATTGTTGAACAGCAGAATGGTGCCCCCCATGACGATGGACGCCAACGCCGCCTTTCCGGTGTGCAGCAGGATGCGGCGGGCGTCGATACCCCGCCAACGGACATGCAGGATCGTCAGCCCGATCAGGGATTCGACTCCAACAGCGATGCCGTTGGCCAGTGCGAGGCCGCCATGTTCCAGGCCGCCATCGATGCGTGGACGCGACAGCCAGACGGCCAAACCGAGATTGAGCGCGGTGGTGAAAAAAGAGACGATAAGCGGCGTGAGTGTGTCTTGCTGGGCGGCGAAGGCGCGTACAACCACTTCGAGGGTCGACTGACTGATCAGCGCCAGTGCGTAGAATTGTAAGGCATAGTAGACCAGGTCCGTGCTTTGTGCGGTGAACTCGCCGCTCTCGAAGAGTATTCCGATCACAGGCTTTCCCAGTACGAGCAGGGCAACGGCGGCCGGAAGAGAAAGCGTGAGGATGGCGCGCAAGGCGCCGCTGAGGGCGCGGCGTTGTGCTTCGATGTTCTTCTGGGCTGCCAGAGCGGCCATCGTGGGGAATATGGCAATGCCGATCGCCGTGCCAATTAACGTCCATGGGGTGTTCATCAGTTGAAAGGCGTACTGTAAAGCAGACACACGCCCTTCACCCAGGCCGGAACCCAGATTGGCGTTGATCCAATCGATGCTGGCTCGCGCCATGAAGAGATCCACGACGCGAGGCGCCATCAGGATGGCAACCCGGTGCAAGGCCGGGTTCTGCCAGCCGAGCGCCAGGCGCCAACGGACTCGGCGGATTAACAGTGCGGGAAGTTGGATCATGAAGTGCAGCAGCGATCCGAGAATGGCTCCCCAGGCCAGTCCATAGATTCCCATTGACGGCGCGAGAGCCAACGCACCGAAGATGATTCCTCCGCTGTACATCGACGGCGCGATGGCCGGCAGGAGGAAATGTTGATGCGCGTGGAGCGTTCCGGTGAGGATGCTGCTGACGGCGAAAAGGTTTATCCCGGTTGAGTATCTCACGGTAGACCGGGATGTAGGCGAAAGCCAGTGCGCCTCCCGACAACAAGGTAAAGAGCAGCTCCGGTAATTTGTTGGCCGCTGTGTAGGCATCCAACGCCGCACTGGTTCCGAAGGTGATAGCGATGATGCGCTGGCGGATCAATCCGATAACGATCGACGCGGCAAGCCCGCCCATGACGATCAACGTCGAACGCACGATGTTTCCGTGCGGCGCGGCAGACTTCTGCGCTTGCGATTCGTTCCGCATCATTCGGGTTTCCCTTCGAAAGGGCTACGGCGCAGCGCCCAGGCGGTCGAGTTGGTAGAGCGCCGGTTCCCAATCCGGATGAGCCGAGAGCGCCGTGTGTAAGTCGTTGATGGCTCCTGAAGTGTCACCCAGCGCTTCCTTGGCGAGGGCACGCCAATAGAACGTAACGTCAGCCAGATTGAGCACATCGTAATAGCGGCCTGTGTAGTAGTAAGCCCAGTACGCCCCCGTCATGTACCACATGATGCGCCAGGGAAGATTGGTTTCCTCGGGATCTATTTCTGCGTAGACCTGAAAGGCGTTGTCGTAGGCCGCGGCAGCGTCGGCGTAGTCCTGTAAATGGACCAAATTTGCGCCGCGGTTGAACCAGGCGAAAAACTGCTCGCGCTTGTCGGCTGCGTAGATTTCTCCGGCGGCGATTTCGGCCGCATGCTCGACGTTGTAAGTTTCATCGGCGTCCGGGCCGAGAATCTCCATGACCGCATTTTCACCCGACGGGGGATAGATGACGATGTAGGTGTAATTGAAGTGCTGCCAATAGGTTTCCATGTCGTCGTAAGGAACGGGCAGGTCGGGCATGATGTAGGAGTCCTGCACGGTGAAGCGCTCGCGGGAGTCGTCGTAGCCGTTAATGACCTCGTAGTGCCCCATCCATCCAGAAAATCCGGAACCTTCAAAACCTTTCTCGATGATGACGGGAAAACCGGCGGCGATGAACCGCTTGAGCAGCTCCAGATCCCCACCGACGCGGACGATGGCGGTTAAACCGGTATGCTCGTTCACAAATGCCGCCATCTCGCTGGGCATCACGTTTTTATCCCGCTGGTTGGGTTTCAAGATCGCGGCGGTGTCGCGTTGGTCACCGTTCCAGCCCCAATAGGAAAGTGCCATGGAAAGATTGGCGGGGCCGCAATTGTTCCACTTTTGATATTCGTGCGTGATTCCTCCCAATTGCACGCTTTCCGGGATCGGCGTGGGTGAAGCCGTGGCGGTGGGCGTGATGGTGGCGGTTGGATGGTTCTCGATCGTCGCCGTAGGGGTAACCGGAAGGGCTGTCGGCGTATAGGCATCGAGAGTGGCCTGCACCATTGCGGCGACGGTGGGGTTGGGCGTAAAAATGGCATCTTCGGGAGGCGAGAGCGCATATTTGATATTTGCGCGCAACTCGGAAATTCGCCAACCGATGCGATCCTGTACGAAGGGCAGGTTGTAGACCCACACAGCAAGGAAAATACAGGAAATCGTCGAGAGGAGAACGACGACAAGCGTCGTGCGTCGATTCCGGAACATGTCGGGATTATACCCGAATCGAGTCAGGCCGCATTGTTGTTCCGGATTACCTGCTCGCGTTCCGGGCCGATGGAGATCAAGCGGATCGGCGTGTTGGCTAGTTCCTGCACTCGTCGGACGTAAGCCTGTGCTTCCTCGGGCAAGTCGTTCCAGTGTCGGGCTTGGGTGATGTCGGCGTCCCAACCCGGCGATGCCTCGTATTGCGGTGTGAACTCGGCCAGATGGGTCGGGTCGGCCGGCAGGTCGCTGTAGCTGGTTCCGTCGTATTGATATGCCGTGCAAATCTGGACGGGATCGAGGCCCGTGAGGATGTCGAGTTTGGTGAGCGCCAATTCCGTGAAGCTATTGATGCGCACTGCATAGCGTAAAAGGACGGCGTCGAGCCATCCGCAGCGCCGGGGGCGCCCGGTGGTGGTGCCGTACTCGTCCCACGGCTGATCGCCCGTGCCGCGCAAATGTTGGGCGATGTCCCCTTCACATTCCGTGGGGAAGGCCCCGCTGCCGACTCTGGTTTGAAAGCTTTTTGCTACGCCGATGATGCGGCGCAGGTGTTTCGGTCCGACGCCGAGTCCCATGAGCGCGCCGGCCGTCGTGGGGTAGGAACTTGTGACGAAGGGGTAAGTACCGTGATCGAGATCCAACAGCGTACCTTGCGCACCTTCGGCCAGTACGTTTTTACCCTGATCGAGGGCCTCCGCAATCAACGCACCGACATCAGTAAGGTACGGCCGCAGGCGCTTGGCGAAATCGCAGTAGCTGCGCGCAACCTCCGTAGGATTCGGCGCCTGCTGGTAGTGGAAAACTTTTTCCAACACGTTCGCGGCGGCCCGGGCTTGTCCCTCGACGAGATCGGCGAATTCTTCGGGGTTCTCCATGCTGCCGGCGCGGATGCCGCTGCGAGTCGCTTTGTCGGTGTAAGCCGGGCCGATGCCGCGTTGCGTCGTGCCGATTCCGCCCTTTCCACGCTGTGCTTCTCTGGCCTTGTCGAGCGCGATGTGCGACGGTGTAATGATGTGGGCGGCGCTCGAAATTTTCAGGCGCTTGGGCGATATGTCGACGCCGTGGGCATCCAGATAATCCATTTCTTCGAGCAGCCGAACCGGATTGACGACCATGCCGGAACCGAGCATGCATGTTGTGTGGGAGTGGACGATGCCGGAGGGCACGAGATGAAGTTTGTACAGCCGATCACCGACAGTGACGCTGTGACCGGCGTTGTCTCCACCGCTGAAGCGAGCGACGATGTCCGCCTCGGCGGCGAGAAGATCGGTAATGCGTCCTTTGCCCTCATCGCCCCATTGTGAACCCACCACAACATCGAGTGCCATGCAGCACCTCCTGCGGGAGTATAGCACGATGGAGACGGAGTTGGGAGGGAACGATGGAAACGATCCCTCACTCCCGTCTGTCCGTGCATGGGGGAGATTGGACGTAGTGCCGCACGGTCTCGACTTCCCCTACTCCATTGCGCTCGAAGGCGCTATAATCCACCTGTGGGTGTATTGCGATGTCCATTCGTTTGAGGCGTTCCATTTCGTTTGTCGCATTATCGCTGGCCGCCAGTGTTCTGGTGTTCGCCTTCGTTCCCTTCGAAGTCGGACACGGAGAACAAGGATTGCCCCAATCCGGTAACTTCGTGACGCCAACTCCGAGGGCGGACGGGCGAATTATCTACATCGTCCAGGAAGGGGATTCGCCCTGGACCATCGCAGCGCTAGCAGGGATCACCATCGAGGAGCTTTATTCTCGAAACGGCATTCAGCCCGGTGATTTTATTACTCCAGGAATGGAGTTGGAATTGGGTCTTGCAGGCCCCTCCGTATCTACCAGCGAGCCGCTCACGGATGTTACGCCGACGCTGGAACCTCCGACTGCCACGCCCATCGTCGGTTCGGGAGAGATATGCGTGGCTATGTTCCTGGATCAAAATGGTAACGGCAGCCGGGATGAGTCCGAGGGGATGTTGGCGGATGGCCGCGTCAGCGTCGCCGATGTGAACGGTGTCGTGGCCGGCGAATATACGACGGATCTCGATCCGGAGAACGCTGATGGATATTGTTTCACAGATCTCGAGAATGGAGATTACAACGTCAGCGCCGCGGTTCCTCCGGATCACAATCCGACAACGGTGATGAGCCTGCCGGTTCGATTGAATCCGGGTGAAATCAAGTACGTCCAATTCGGTGCACAGCCGAGTTCTGCTATCCAGGATCTTCTTGGTGATGCGGGTGGAGGGCGTTCGACGCTGCTCGGCTTCCTGGGACTTGTCCTGCTCCTGGCCGGAGGCGGTTTGGGATACTATGCGGCCCGGCTGCGACGCGGTACACCTCGCTCCCTGCGCTGAAGGCCAGAAACCCGAAAAAAACCGGCGTGCTGCGACGCCTTCTTCTTGCACCACAGCAGGATTCCTTCAAACCTCGTCTGTATTGCACGTCCGGATTCACTTACAGCTTCCTTACAATGAGACCATGAACGAAGAAAAGGTCCATATAATAGGTACGTAAGACCTGCGGGGTTGGATACCCCGCCGACGAGGCTCAGAACCGATCTGGGTTACTCGTCACCAGGAGGTGGCTACCGGGAACGCAAACCCCTCCGAGGCTGCTCGAAAGAGAAGCCGTAGAAAAGCGAGGCATCCTGCCGCCGCCTCGCTTTTCATTATTTAACCGACCGCGTGGAATTATTGAAGCCGTACGCTGCCGAGGATCGATGTTCCAATTGGTTTCAAAACGAGAACTCGTTACAATATAGCGGTGCCAACCTGATCGTAAAGCGAGTGACGATGGTCGTCAAGAACGATTCCAAATATTTTCCGCTTAATCAATTTCTGAGTCGCAGCTCAAAGAAGCGCGTACGACTGTCGTTTACCGAAATCGAGAAAATTCTGGATGCCCCGTTGCCGGAGTCGGCGAAGAGAGGGCGTTCATTTTGGAGTAACCGAGCTCGCGGAGGAGTTCAGGCCGCAGCATGGCTCGAAGCGGGTTTTCGTGTCGCGGATGTGGACCTGATTGGGCGGGTCGTCGTTTTTCGGCGCCCTATCTTGCGGTACAGCGTGCGAAGAGAGGGGAACGAGATTCGCTGGGATGCGGGTATGGTTCGCGCTTTCCGCGCGTACCTTGGCGTCAATCAGGCGGAGATGGCTGAAATGCTCGGCGTCCGCCAGCAAACGGTAAGTGAATGGGAAACTGCTGCATACACGCCCACGCGATCCCGGTCAAAATACTTGACGCTGGTGGCGGAGCAGCGCGGGTTTTATCTGGGAGGGGGTGAACAGGAAATCTCCGCGCAGTCAATTCTAGACATTGACAAGGATGACGAAACCGTGTAGAATGTCACTGCGTTGGATGCCGGTTCTGGCCCGGAAGTGTATCTACTAAGGTACGTGAAAAGAAACGTGCGGCAGGGGGTGGAAATGCACGCAGGTCATGGTAAATCTCAGGCGCTTTTCCTTTTCTCGAGGGGGCAATTGATATCGCACGAAATGATATGCTCGGGAGAGAAAACAACACAATTCGAGGGCGCTTGTCAATATTCCTCACAGGGGCGCATGCCAGGGTTAAAGAAATTGGAAGTCAATCCATCTGGGCAGGCCTCTCGGTTGGGACAAGTCAGTGATTTGGCCCCGATATGTGCGCTGGAGAAATTGGGAAGTCTCGGGAAATGGCAAGAGAACATCGGTGAGACTTACCCATCACAGTTTCTTCCCTTGCGGGTGTTCAAGTGCCGCCAGATGCTGATGTTAATCGTGCCCGGATTGCGCGACGATGATGCGTCTGCGTTACAGGTGGGCTGAGGACGATCCCGATCCGAGGCCGTCTTAGCGCGATGGAACGATCCTTGCAGTACCAACGTAACGTGTTGCGAAGTTCGGGGTTTTGGCTATATTGAATTCAAAGGGGGATGTTCTCTGCGAACGAGAAAAAACGCAGTTTTTATTTTGGGCGACGAGTGATGTTCAAACGGCGTAATCAAGGTTCGTTAAAACGCGCAGTAGACCGGGCAACCGATCCCGAAATTTTCGACTTAAAATCGAACATCGCAGAACGACAAGACCGGATCGCGGATCTCGAGCTGGAACTCTCAGACACAAAAAACGAGTTGTCGCGTTTCGAGATCGAATATGAGACTCGTGTCGGACATCTCCAGCGACGATTGGAAGATGCCCGGAGCCAGTTGAAGGCCGCACGCCGACGAACAGCGCATCAAAATCAGGTGGATGCAGGCGCAGTTGAAGACGAAATCCCGGATGTGATGGAGCAATTCAAACGAACGTGGACTCGACGTAAGACACCTCCACCACCACCTGCTCCGGAGGAACCGGCGATTGAGATCTCAAAGGAAGAGCTTAAATCTCTTTTCCGCTCCCTGGCCAAGCTCTATCACCCGGACCTGGTGACCGAGCCCTATGACAAAAAACGGCGTGCGGAAGTGATGACGAAAATCAATCAGGCCTATGCAGCAGGTGACGTGGCGACCTTGCAATCGTTCCTCGAACCCGCGACTTCGCCCGAGCCTCCCCCCAGGAAGAGCCGAGCCGAAATGATCGTTGAATTGCGAGAGGAGTTACAGCGCCTCGACCGTGTGGTACGTGATCTGGAAAGCGAACTTAACCGCCTCATCAATTCAGAAACAGTCCGCCTGATGTTGGATGTCAGTATCGCGCAGCGCGAGGGGCGTGACCTGTTGGGCGAGATGGCAGAGGAATTGACGGTCGAGATCGAGCAAGTCGAAGCGGAATATCGCGCGCTGCATTAATTGGGCCTGCCGGCAATCAGCCAGCTTTATTGTTACGAGATGACGATTACGAGCGAGTAGTTTCCCATGGGCGTTTCTTACTACGTGGTCCCAGCCGCTATCGCCGATCAATTTCCTTGGGCAGCCGATACTTTGCGTCGCTTTGACATGCTTCCGCACTTGACTCATGAACCGGGCAGGAATCCGACTCTCCTGGAAGTGCGCGAAGTCCTTGATAAGCTGCCTGACTTTAGTGTGGACTATGTCGTTGGCCATGACAATTGGCAAGCGGAAATTCGTGCTGATGCAGGCGCACCGCTGCTCCGCTCCACGGCGCTTTTGAATGCTATTGACTTCCGGGGGGATGAAACGATACCGCATCTGATCTGCTTCGAGAAGGGAGATCTGAAGCTTGACGTTCTTATCGTCGAGCATCTCTCTAGAATTTGCGGCACTATCTACGTTATTCCTGATACAGGAGCCCGGCCTTTACACGTCCATCCAGGCATCGACCCCAGCGAGGCGGTCAGGTATTGGAAAACAAAATAGCCTGTTTTTATCAGATGATCGGACCACGCAGTTCAGAGCCGAGATCCGCATCGAGGACGAAGTCAAAACCCCCGATTTCAACTCGAAATCGGGGGCTTCGTTATCGTAAAGCAGGGATCCTTTTGTTTCCGTCTGGCTATGTCTCGGAATCGACGATCATCTTCCGCAGGACGCTGTGCAGGATTCCACCGTTGCGATAATAGTCGATCTCGATGGGCGTATCGATTCGGACTCGGACATCGAAGCTGGTTCTGGCGTCGTCATCTCCGGTGGCGTGGACCTGCAGAACTGACCCGGGTCGAACGTCGTCATCGAGGCCTTCGATATCGTAGACTTCGTGACCCGTTAGCCCCAATTTCTGTGCGTTCTCGCCCGGGTTGAACTGCAGCGGCAGCACCCCCATGCCCACGAGATTCGAGCGGTGAATGCGCTCGTAGGACTCGGCGATCACGGCTTTTACGCCCAGGAGCAGCGTGCCTTTTGCGGCCCAATCCCGGGATGACCCGGTTCCGTACTCTTTTCCGGCGATGACGATCAATGGAACCTCTTCGTCTTTGTATTTCATGGCGGCTTCGTAGATGCTCGTTTGTTCGCCGTCGGGGAAATGCAGCGTAAAGCCGCCTTCCACGCCGGGGACGAGCAGGTTTTTGAGGCGAATGTTGCCAAATGTTCCGCGGGTCATTACGCGGTCGTTTCCGCGCCGCGAACCGAAGGAATTGAAATCTGCCGGTTTTACATCATGGTCCTGGAGATACTGACCTGCCGGCTCGGATGCGGGTATCGCGCCGGCTGGTGAAATGTGATCGGTAGTGATGCTGTCGCCCAGCAGGGCAAGCACGCGCGCAGCGTGGATTTCCGTTACGGCGGGGATATCCGGTCCCAGATCGATAAAAAAAGGCGGTTCTTGAATGTAGGTTGAGTCAGGATCCCATTCGTACAGACTTCCGCCCGTTTCGGGTATCGCATTCCATGTGGCGTTGCCGGAAAAGACATCCGCATATCGTTCCCGGAAGATTTTCGAATTGACGGTTTTTTCGATCGTCTCCGCGATTTGGGATTGCAAAGGCCAGATATCTCGCAGGAAAACCGCTTCTCCCGAGTCGTCGTTACCGATCGGTTCCGTGTTGAAGTCGATGTCTATCTTTCCGGCCAGCGCGTACGCGACGACCAGCGGGGGAGACGCCAGGTAATTCGCCTGTACGAACGGATTGATTCGTCCTTCGAAATTACGATTGCCCGACAGGATCGCCGCAGCGATCAAATCGTTTTCTGTGACGGCCTTGGCGACTTCTGCGGGCAGCGGGCCGCTGTTCCCGATACAGGTCGTACAGCCGTAACCAACGACGTTGAACCCTAGTTTTGACAGTGGATCAAGCAGATTGGCCTTGCTCAAGTATTCTGTGACGACCCTCGATCCCGGAGCCAGGCTGGTTTTCACGTAGGGCTTGACCTGTAAACCTCGCTCCACGGCGTTCCGGGCCAACAATCCGGCGCCGATCATCACGCTGGGGTTGGACGTATTCGTACAAGAAGTGATCGCTGCGATCACCAAGGCGCCATGACCAACGGTCTCGCTGCTGCCGTTCGATTGCAAGGAGGCCTTCCGTTGGAGATCGGTTTCCTGCAGCCCGTATCCACCTTTCCGTGTAGGCGTGCTCAAGATCTCGTGGAAGCGCGATTTCATCTCGGAAAGTGGAATTCGGTCCTGTGGACGCTTGGGACCGGCGAGGCTGGTCTCGACGGTGCCGAGATCCAATTCGAGTTCAGCACTGAACGACGGCACGGGTGAATCTTGGGTGTGGAACAGCGCTTGCTCCTTGCAATAGCGTTCTACGAGATCGATGCGCTTTTCGCTTCGTCCCGTCAAACGCAGATAGCGCAAGGTTTCGTCGTCGACTGGGAAGAACCCGGCCGTAGCGCCATACTCGGGCGACATGTTGGAAATTGTGGCACGATCCGGAATGGAAAGGTTGGACAATCCGGGTCCATGAAATTCTACGAATTTGCCCACAACGCCGAACTGGCGCAGCATTTGCGTAACCGTGAGGACGACATCCGTGGCCGTTGTTCCTTCCCGGATTTGCCCGACGAGCCGGAAACCGACGACGTCGGGTGTGGGAATCACGAGTGGCTGTCCGAGAATGGCGGCCTCTGCTTCGATCCCGCCCACGCCCCAACCGAGCACACCCAGCGCGTTGATCATCGTGGTGTGCGAATCGGTGCCCACGAGAGTATCCGGAAAGGCGAGGGTGTGCCCATCTTGCTTTGCAGTCATGACCACTTTTGCGAGATACTCCAAATTGACCTGGTGGACGATGCCCGTAGCAGGCGGAACGACGCGCAGATTGTCGAACGCTTCCTGGCTCCAACGCAGGAATTCGTAGCGCTCTCGATTGCGCTGGAATTCAAGCTCCGCATTGCGTTCCAAGGCCGCTGCAGAGGCGAAGTAATCCACCTGGACCGAATGGTCGATCACCAAATCTACCGGGATATGCGGGTTGATACGTTCGGGATTCCCTCCCGCTTTCGCGAGTGCGGAGCGCATGGCTGCCAGATCGACGATGGCCGGCACGCCGGTGAAATCCTGCATGACCACCCTCATGGGTTTGAAGGGTACGTTGGTTTGGTTGGTTTCATCCGGGCGCCATCCAGCGAGATTGATAACGTCTTCCGATTTGATCACGTATCCGTCTACCTGCCGCAGTACCGATTCCAGTAAAACACGAATGGAGTATGGGAGACGATCGATATTTGCGATTCCGGCGTCCTCAAGTGCCGCCAGTCGATAGATTCGAACCTTTCCCATTCCGGTGTCAAGTTGGGCTGCTGCGTTGAATTTGTCCGCTTTCATTCGTTTCTCCATTTCATCGCTTTCGTTCACTACCAATTTCTCAATTCTTGAAACTGTACTTAAAGAGTATAATCGAAAGGCGTTCGTCTCTGTTCGTCTGTTTATCATCTAATAATTCATGGTATGAACGTTAGTATATCTTTACTCATTTGCCTGTGGTTGCTCGGGCTATTGTTCATCACCCTTCACCGCATTGGAATCCGGTACACACCGATGCTGCTGCGAGTGGCGTTATTCGCCCTCGTTGTGGTGCGTATTTGGCGACCGGTCTTGATTGCCATCTTCCAGGCTAATCCTTCCCTGATCCTTAAGGATACGGCGCTATCCTTTACCTTCATCTCACCGATTTTGGGTCCAGTGATTTTCATTACATTATTGATGGTCGCCACGTATGACGGGCCATTGCGGGCGAATCTATTGACCTTTAACCTCGGTGCGGTTGCTTTACTTTCAGGAGTGTTAACTGCAATCGCCACACATTGGTTCGCAGCATTGGTAATTGGTCTTGCGCCAGGTCTCGACGAGATTCTATCTTTACTCGAGTATCGACAATACGCTGCCAGCATCATTGCATTCGTCATTGGTATATATACGAATGCCTTGATTTATCAGCTCATTCTAAAATATTGGCAGCGCAAGGCTTTCTGGCTGGCGTGCCTCGGTTCCATCGTCGCCGGCTGGATGACAAGTATATTATTTACCTTCGGGGGATATGCAGGCACGATGGATATTTCCTGGATTCTAAAGGCTGAGTTAACCGGGTGGACTTTATCTGGTCTTTTCTTATATCCCATGGCAAGTGTCTATCTCCGCTACCTTCAACGCCAATTGGAACGAGGTCGATGGGGCCAGACGCAAGGGAGCAGATCGTCGCTGGGAATCGTCCGGGGCTCTCTGAATCTACGCATGGCGTTCGAAGATCTGGAGCGGCAGTTGCTGCAGGAAAGCGGAGCCTTTCGTCTTCTCTATGAAGTGCGTGAACGTGTGCTCCGTGCGCGGACGCCTAAAAAGCTTATTGAGGAAATCTGTCATTTGTTGCTGGCGTATGGGGGTTATCGTTTTGTGTGGGTAAGACTCGCTGATGACAGGATTTCAAATCTCAATATCGCTGCGTCGTGCGGTGAAGAAGCTGGCGGGTTGGATGCTTTCGAAGAAATGATCGACAGTATCTATTCAGCGGAAGATTTTACGGATGTGGATTCCCGGTATGTCGATCCCATCGTGCTCCGCAATATGCAGCGGGACCATCGCCTGGCGGAGTGGCGCGAGGAGATCGAACGGCGAGGCTTTCATTCGACGGCAGTTCTTCCACTGCAAATGGAAGGCCGTCTCATGGGTTCGATCAACATTGTGGCCACAGAGGCCGAAGCGTTCAACGGCGAAATGATCGAAGTGTTGCGAGTCGTCGCGGATGATCTGTCTCACGGAATCGCACGTCTGCAAATGGAAAAACGCCGCGGAGAGGAATTCGAGGCGCTGCGTAAAGCCAGCTTGAGCATGATTTCAAGTCTGGAATCGAAGTCGGTGTTGGAAAATGTCCTCAGGCACACGCTGGAATTCATAGATGCGGATGATGCCCACATCTTTTTATTCGATGGGAACGAAGTCTTTTTTGGTGCTGCACGCTGGGCAGGTAAGGATCACGATGAGCCATACTCGGAACCGCGCCCGAATGGATTGACCTACAAGGTGGCAAGAAGCGGGAAAGCGATCGTGATCAACAATACCGCTGAGCATGAGGTTTACCAGGATGATCTCTGGGAAGGCGCCATCGTCGGCATGCCGCTGAAGAGCGGTGAGCGCACCGTTGGGGTGATGAATGTCGCCTACCTCCAACCCCACGAGTTCGAACATGTTGAACTGCGCATGTTGCAGATTCTGGCCGATCAGGCTGCAATCGCGATCGAGAATGTCCGTCTATACGAGGCCAGTGAATCCGAGCGCCAGCGAGTTTATCTGTTGCACGACATCGCCCAGGTAGTTTCACAGACGTTGGATCCTCTGGAGCTCCTTCAACGCGCAGTGACCCTGATCAACGATAATCTGAAGGGTGAATCGACCGAAGCCTTCATGCTCGACCCGTATGGGGACAGGATGCACCTTCTCGCTTCAGTCCATCCCGAGCGCATCTCAATCTCCGACTTGGACAGCCGCATCGATATGCGTGTCGGAAAAGGATTGATCGGATGGGTGGCGGAGCACGGCAAACCCATCCTGCGGGCCGATGTACGTGGGGATGAACTTTGGCTGCGGATTCCCGGCGTGGGTGAAAACGTGCGTTCGGCGTTGTGCGTTCCCGTATATGCCAACGCAGATCTACGGGCCGTGATCGCTGTCTTTCACAAGAAAGTGGGTGCATTCCGCAGCGAGCATCTCGATTTGCTCGTATCGATCGCGCATCAAGTCGGACTGGCGCTGACGAACGCCGAGCGATATCAGCAGATCAATCGGCGGCTTTCGGAGCTGACCACTTTGCGGCACGTGGCGCAAGTCGTTAACCGCAGGTTGAATATGCAGTCGCTTCTATTCGAGGTCGTCAAACAGGTGGGTGAAGAGTTGGGTTATCCAGTCGTTGAAATCTATCTTGTCGAAGACGACGAACTCGTGCTGCGAGCGGCTCGCGGCAGTGAGGATGCGATTCCCTTCCGATTGCCCATGTCGCAGGGGGTGACAGGCCGGGCAGCCCGCATGGCGGAAGCGATATTCGTTCCCGATGTGAGTTTAGATTCCGAGTATGTATCGGGTGGCACCCTTTCACAATGCGAGATTGCGGTTCCGCTGCAGAAGGATGATGTCGTCATCGGGGTGTTGAATGTGGAATCCCCGATTCGGAACGATCTAAACGAAGACGACATGCGTCTGCTCATGCTGCTTGCCGATAATATATCCATCGCCATTGAAAATGCCGCTCTATACGAACGATTAAGCCGGCACGCAGAGGAACTTGAAGCAACCATTGCCGATCGGACGGAAGAGCTGGCTGAAGCATTGAAGAAAGCCCAGGAAGCGGATCGCTTGAAAACGCAGTTCGTATCAGATGTCTCCCATGAACTGCGTACTCCGCTGAGCAACATCTTGCTCTATTTGGAATTGCTGGGAATGGGAAAACCGGATCGTTTTGAATCTTATCTGGAGACCTTGAATCGCGAGACCGAGCGTCTGGTTGTCTTGATCGACGATTTGCTGACCGTTTCCAGGTTGGATGCGGATACGATGGAAATGAGGTCCAATCTCGTCGATTTGAACAGCATCGCACGTGGTTTGGTGGAAGATCGGAAGAAATTATTTGCAGAAAAGAATTTACAGGTGGGATTCGAATTATCCAAGGAACTGCCCGATGTCGTCGCAGATGATCGTCTTCTTTCTCAGGTCGTTTCCAACCTGATGACGAATGCGATGAACTATACCCCGCCAGGAGGTTGTGTGACGATTTCCACCGCGATTAAGAAGGAAAATGGGAAGCGCTGGGCCACGTTGTCTGTCAAAGATACGGGACTCGGAATCACGGAAGAGGAAAAGGCGCGTGTTTTTCAAAGATTCTTTCGGGGTAAGGCCAGCCGGAAAGTCGGCACGCCTGGTACGGGCCTAGGGTTGGCAATTTGCGAGGAGATCATCCAACGGCATGCAGGGCAGATTTCACTGGAGAGCGAAGAAGGAGCCGGCAGCGCTTTCACCATCTGGCTGCCTCTCGGGCAGGATCTCACCGCCAAAGAACCCGCTTCCTGAGCGCGGTCGGATCAAGCGTTAAAACACACTTTGAAGATCGCTTGGATATCGACGTTTTCCGTCATGAGCTGCAGGAAGGTGTTGATCTTTTCGGGTTGACCAAGCCGCGTCTTCCCGTGCGTCCGCTCGATCGAATCGACGGTCTCCATTGTATTGTCTTTAACCAGAAGAATCGGCACTTTCAGTGATTCAGCCTGCTGAATGATCAACGGACTGGGCTGTAGATTTCCGGTCAGGATCAGGACGGAGGTCGAGGTTTCCAACGCCGCAAGCTGGATGTCCGTCCGGTCTCCGCCCGTAATCACCGCTTTGTGCTGGTAGCGGCGGAAGCGAGAAAGAGCGGCGTCCGCCGTCATGGCGCCGACGGTAAATCGCTCCACCAGCGCGTCGGGATCGACTTGTCTGGTGAGAATCTCGGCGTCCAACAAATCAACCAGTTCGCCGATACTGAGCGCGGAGAGATGGGGGACGCTGGGTAGAGAGCCGAGCACGCGAATGCCGTGTTCCTCGAGATATGGACGGGCGTAGTCCTGGATGAATTCGTGCCCTTCTTCGGGGACGCGGTTGATGATGACGCCGCATAATTGCTCTCCAAGTCGAAACTGGGCCGTGAGCACATCGTCGACGAGGCGCATCTCGCCTGAATAGGCGACCAGCACAAGAGCGGGTGCGCCGAGCATTTCGGCAACGCGCAGGTTGGACAGTCCCATGGCATACCCTTCCCTCAGGCTGGCGAGCCCTTCCAGGAGAAGCATGTCTTTGTCTTTAATGGCAGCATCGGCGGCTTCCTTGATTTTGCCCATCAGATCATCGTCGTCCACACCCTTGAGACGTTTGCGAAGAGTCGAAGCGGTGACGATGACGGGGGCCGCTTTCGTCGGGTCGCCTTCCAGTCCCAATGCCTTATGGACGAAAACGGCATCCTCATCGGCAAGCGTCCCCTCCGGCGTTCGCCAGGGTTGTGTGCTGACGGGTTTGATGTAGGCGATTTTGTAACCATCGGATTGCAGTTGTTTGCCGAGCGCAAGGCAAACCGCTGTTTTGCCGGAATACGGTTCCAGCGAGGTGATATACAGTGCGTTCATGACGAACTCCCTAATTCCATTGCGTGAACTTTTAATGGTTCCGCTTTCATTTCCAGTCCTGTACCAGCTGTCCGATTCGAAGCAGGGCGTCGATGATGGCTTGCTTATCGACGGGAGGCTGGCCGCGGACACCGTCCAGGAGGGCGTGGGTGCGGATTTCGTTCAACATTGCCTCGGCCTCGGCGCGCGAGAAAGGCGCAACACGGAAGGCAACGTCCTTGATGATTTCAACATAGATGCCTCCCAGGCCGAAAGTCACCAATGGACCGAATTGAGGATCACGGTTCATACCGATGAGAACCTCCAGACCTTCCGGCACCATTTTCTGCACCAGACATCCCCAGAGACGCGCTTCGGGCAGGTAGCGCTGGGCGCGATAGGTGATCAGGTCGAACGCATCCCGCACATCGGTCGCCTCCCGCAGCCCGACTTTTACCCCTCCGACGTCTGTCTTGTGCAGGATATCCGGGGAGGCAACTTTCAATACGACCGGATAACCCATTTCGGAGGCAATTTCGACGGCTTCATCGGCTGTGTGTGCAAGTTGGGACGGGGGGATGCGCAAGTCATACGCCTCGAGGATAGAGCGTGCTTCCGCGTCCCCGATGGCAACCCTGCCTTCTTCGAACGCCTTGTCGATCGTTGCGCGGACGCTATCGCGATCGACATCAAAGGTCTCGAAGGTTGGTAATGGCTCGGCTTTATACCTGCGGTAGGTGCTCATAGAGTTGAACACTTGCGCTGCCCGCTCGGGGAAGATGAAATTGGGCAATTTGTGTTCCTCGAGAATCTCCGCACCTTCTTCGATGCGTGCTTCACCCATGAAGCAGCCCATGATGGGAACTTCCACCTCGTTGGCGATGTCGACGACTACTTTTGCCGTTTCGGCGATTTCGGTCATCGCTTGTGGGGTGAGTATGACTAAAACGCCGTCGACGTTGGGATCCTTCGTCACCTGCTCCAAAGCGAAACGGTACCGGTCGGCGCGGGCATCACCGAGCACGTCGACCGGATTTGCCGCACTGGCCGCATCCGGAAGGAATTTCTCCAACTGCCGCAGGCATTCGGGTTTGAAGCGGGCGAGTTTCAAACCCGCGCGCTCGAGTGCATCGGTGGCAAGTATGCCCGGACCGCCGGCGTTGGTGACGATGGCAATGCGGTCGCCTTTCAGAGGCGGCAGGTACCCGAACGCCAGGGCGTTGTCGAAAAGATCCTGCAGCGACGTGGCGCGCAGGACGCCGGCCTGCCGGAACGCGGCGGTATAGGCTTGCTCCGAGCCCGCCAACGAGCCGGTGTGTGAACTTACCGCACGCGATCCGGCTTGAGTCGTCCCGGATTTGAGTACGATGATGGGTTTGAGTTTGGAAACACGGCGTGCAACGTCGATAAACTCTTGCCCGTCCGGAAGACCTTCGATGTAGGCCAGGATGACGTTTGAATTTGGGTCGTCAGCCCAGGCGCGCAGCAGATCGGTTTCGCTCACGTCCGCTTTGTTGCCCAGGGAGACGAATTTATTCAGCCCCAACTTGCCGGCTTGTGCCCAATCCAGGATCGCAGTGCCCAGGGCGCCGGACTGCGACATAAAATCCATCGGTCCGCCGGGAGGTAATCCGGCGGAGAATGAGGCGTTGAGCGGCGTGACCGTATCGATGACCCCGAGGCAGTTGGGTCCGATCAGACGAATGTCGTATTTCTTTGCCAGGTCGATAAGTTCGTTTTCTCGCTCCAAACCTTCCATCCCTGCCTCTCGGAAACCGGCGCTGATGACGATGACCGCAGGGATTTCCTTTTCGCCACAGTCATGCATGACATCCGGCACGATTGGGTAGGGGATGACGATGACGGCCAAATCGATCGGGCCCGGCACGTCCGTCACAGAGGGATAGGCGGGCAGATCGAGGATGCTGTCCGCCTTGGGGTTGATCGGATACACTTTCCGATCGTCGTTCAGGAATCCGCCGTTGACCAGGTTGTCAAGCACGGCATAACCGAGCTTTTCGGGATTCGTAGATGCGCCGATGACGGCGACTGATTTTGGTGTGAAGAAAGCATCCAGGCTCAAATTCGAATCCTCCCACGCATAGTTTAACCTCGGATGATGAGAAGCTCAAATGGAGGATGGTCACTTTGCGGCGGAAGCTGTGATGACATTTATCCCCTCTAGGATAAAGTGTTCTACAATGTTTCAGGAAGTAATATTGTGCTCCAGATCGGGCGGCGGAGCAACTCGATCTACGCGCGAGATGCGTTCACGGGCACCGCGTGTTTGTCGAATCCGGTCCATTGGTATGAAATATCATAACCGAAGTAGGATACGTTCGAATGACTGACTTCGATGTCATCGTGATTGGCGGCGGCCCCGCCGGAATGATGGCTGCCGGTACGGCGGCTGTGTCCGGCGCAAAGACGACCCTGCTGGAGAAGATGGACCAGCCCGGTCGAAAGCTCCGCATCACGGGTAAAGGACGCTGTAATCTGACCAACTCGACCCCGTTGGAAGATTTTATCGCTCATTTCGGTGAAAACGGCCGTGTTCTGTACTCTGCATTTTCACGCTTTTTCAACACTGAGTTGACGGGTTTCATGCGGCAGTTGGGGATTCAAACCGTAGAGGAACGAGGCGGGAGAATCTTTCCGATTCATGACGATGCACAGGAGATCGTTTCGGCATTGGAAGCCTGGATGGTGGAGAACGGCGTGGTTCTGCAAACGCGGGCGAAGGTCGAGAATTTGATCGTGGAGAACGATCGCCTCGAGGGTGCGGCCTACGTCGAGAAGCAATCTCCCGCACTCCGGTCCAAATCGGGGGGCGACAGCATAATTCGGCGCAGTCGAGCGCATGCCGTAATCCTGGCAACCGGCGGCGCTTCCTACCCCGGCACGGGATCGACGGGGGACGGTTACCGGCTGGCGGCATCCGTGGGACACACGATCGTGCCGATCCGCCCGGCGCTCGTCCCGCTCGAGATCGAAGGCGACTTGCCGGCGCGGCTGCAGGGGCTGAGTCTGCGGAATGTCAACCTGCGTTTCCTTCACCAGGATGACGCCTTCGCCGAAGCGTTCGGTGAGATGTTGTTCACGCACTTCGGTGTGTCCGGACCCATCGTCTTGAGCCAAAGCCTGAAGGTAGTCGATGCGTTGCGGGCGGGTCGGCGCGTGGAACTATCGATCGACCTGAAGCCCGCATTGGACGACGCGAAACTGGATGCTCGACTGCTGCGGGATCTGGACACGCACGGGAAACGTCAATTCCAGACCATCCTGAAGGATTTGCTTCCGCATAAACTGATCCCGGTGTGTATCGACCTGGTGGGGATTCCCGCCAGAAAACCGGCGCATCAGATTACCGCAGATGAGCGCCAGCGGCTGCGTACCTGGCTGAAGGATTTCCGGCTTTCGGTTTCAGGTCATCGTTCGTTCAGGGAAGCCATCGTCACCGCTGGAGGCATAGATCTGCGGGAAGTAGATCCGCGCACGATGGGTTCAAAACTCGTGGATGGGCTGTATTTCGCCGGCGAAGTGCTGGATCTGGATGCCGATACGGGAGGCTATAACCTGCAGGCCGCCTTCTCGACGGGCTGGCTCGCCGGTAAATCGGCGGCTGACAGCTGACATAAAAGTCTACGGTTTTTCAGATGGTTCCGGCGTCGGCGTGGGCGTGAGATAGGGCGGGATGTTGATCAGCACCCACGTGGTGTAGCCGTGTTTCTCAGCGGTGTAGATGCGTGCACTTGATGGTTCGAGACAGCCTGGTTCGTCGTGCAGAAAAGCCGGTGGATTCCAGAAGTGTAGCGGTGTAAATCGCAGCTGCCCGTCCTGGCACAGCCAGGCTTCGATCAGGTAGCCACGGTCGTCGTCGAGGCTCATTGGAACCAGGTCCCAGTTGACCATGATGTCTCCACTTTCAACACGGCTCGAGCTTACGTTGCGCGGCGCCCAATAGAATTCGGTATAAGGAAGCAGCGTACGGATTTGCACCAGACTCTCTACATCGCCGCTGAGTATCTCCAGGAATTCGGTTTTCACCCAACAGTAATCGATGTAGGTCCAGGGGTCGACGTAAACCCAGGTGCCGTCTTGATTGCGTCCGAGGACCGTCACCCGATTTTTCGGGAAGAGTCCCCATTCGTAAAGATAGGCCGAGCCGGGGCCGTAGCGGCAGTTGGACTGCACCAGGACGCGTGCTTGTACCACTTGCGTGGGCGTGATGGTGGGGGTGTTGCTGGGGGTCGGCGTCTGGCTGGGCGTCAGGGTGATGGTCGGTGAGGGAGTGATGCTTGGTGTGAGGGTCTTCGTTGGCGTCAAGCTCGGCGTGAATGACGCCGTGGGCGAGTTGGTTGCGGAGGGCGTGATCGTTTCGGTCGGAGTCGCTGTCGAAGTCCTTGTGGGCGTCGGGGTAGAGAAAATTTGGTCATCGAGTACGACTCCCGAGCCAAATCCTGCGGCAAACAACACGATACCGACGAGAAGAAATAGATACCAGCGTTTCATAGGTATGATTTTCAACGTAGAACGGATTTCGTGCAAGTGTACGATGGTCCAAATCGGATGAGCCCGCATTCACGATAAGTTACCCGAATTTGTTGGGTATTCCGATAAATGCCCTCAGTGTGAACCGCCGAGAAGCAAACTGATGATGATGGAGATACCACCGGCGATAACGGTGCGCAGTCCGTAGAGGAAAACGTTCTGGCGGGATACGCGGCCCAGGAAGACGCCTAAGCCAAACAATGCCAGCAGCGACAAGCCGAGTGCGCTGAAGTAGACCCAGTGAACCGTGGGGAAGAGGTGCGCGAAGAAGAAGGGGAGCAACACGATCAAGGCGGCCAGGAAGGGCGAAAATCCGTCCACCGCTGCGACGATCACCACGGCGGCGCGCGAAGCTTCCCCCAGGCTCGTTTCGCTCAAGCTGGTGAGTGTGATCCCTTCGAGTTCGTGGAGCTCCCGCTGGCGTTCGGCGGCCTCGGTGAGGTAGGCGCCCCACAGTCCTGAAATACCCATGGCGATGCACGTCGTCATACCGGTCGTCACGACGATTCTGGGTTCTTCGACGCCGGCGGTAAAGTTTCCCATGAGCACGCCGATGATGGTCAACACACCATCGAAGGCGTTCATCGCAAAGTAGCGCCGAGCGATCTCGCCGATATTGGAGAGTCGATTGTAGCGCCGAAATCTTTGTGCAAAGCGTTCCAGAGGGTTCACGTGTTCATCCGGAGCGATTCGAATCTACCACTGGATTTAGTCCTGCAGGGTGGAGGCGTCATCGATGATGGCCTTCCCCGCGACTGCTTCGTCGATCGAGTGAATCGAACCGCCCAATTCCCGGATGAGATCCCGCACGGTCTCAAAATTGATATCGGATCCTTCGATGGTCACCTTGGCGTTCTCCACTTTCCGGTCGATTTCATAGATGCTGATGTTTACGGAATCCACACCCGGCAATTCGCTGATCTGTTGGGCGAGCTCAATGATCGTCGGCTCGAGGGGTTTTAGCGTATCGAGCACCAGTCGTCGTACGGCTCCCATACTACACACTCCAATTTACTGCAGGAATCGGTCTTTATTGTAACAGGTTGTCATCATCAGGGCCTCGCGATCGTTTATGAACAACCGGGTTGATCCTGGGTTGATGTTGCCGAGATAATGCGTCGGGTTCAGTTTTCATTGAAGACTCTCTGATATTCTGGTACTTGCTGGAAGCGTATTACGATACATTTTTTTACACCGCGAGTTTGGGGTGTGATCATGAACGACGCACGAACGATGTGTCAGCTAATTCAAGATTCTGCGATCATTTTCGATTTGCATGCGCACCCCTCGCTGAAATGGTCGATCATGCGACGGATTTTTACGTTGAATCACAAGGCTGCGCCTCGCTTCGATCCCTTTAGTCTGCGAACGGATTTTTCGAAACTGCGTGCCGGTGGAATCTCGGCTTTGAATTCGGTGATCTATGCGCCTGAGAAGGGACTGCTGGATGATTGTGGATTGCTGCGTTTGCTGCGTTTTTCCCTACCCGTCTATAAGGATATTGCATCGCAGCAGTATTTCAAGCTCACGCTCAAGATGCTGGACGAGATCGAGAATATGGTAAACGAGGCGGTAGCCCCGGAGACGGGTGAACCATTGGCGAAGATGGCACTTTCCTTACGGGAGTTGAATGATTTACTTTCGCTTGGAGGAAAAGGTCCCATCGCTTACGTTCATTGCGTGGAAGGTGCGCACAGCATAGAACTCGACATTAATAAACTGGAAACCCTCTTCGAGCGCGGTGTAGCATATCTCACCCTGGCTCATTTCTACGACAACGGTGTCGCGCCGCCGGTCTTTCCGTTTCCCGAAACGATGCAGAAGCTGGGTTGTTTCGGAGGGAAACGCGATCTAACCAGGGGTTTGAGTGAATTGGGGGTGAAGGTAGTGGAGCGGATGATTGAGTTGGGCATGTTGATCGACGTCACACATTGCACGCCTCCTGCGCGGAGACAAATCTACGACATCGTTGGAGATCGAGCGCCGCTCCTGGCCACGCACGTTGGCACCGCCGAGATCAACCCAAGCCCCTACAATCTACAGGATTGGGAAGTTCGAACCATCGCTGAAAAGGGCGGCGTTGTCGGCGTGATCTTCATGAACTACTGGCTTGCGCCCTATCATCGTCTGCGCGGGATCGATTTCGTCTCTCAAACACTACGGCATTTCCATCAGATTGCCGGTGAGGATCACGTGGGTTTTGGAAGCGATTTCGACGGTTTCACCGACCCTCCGGATGATTTGAAGGATGCGGGTGAAATGAAGTTCTTGATTCAACGTTTAGTCGTCGATGGATATTCTCAGACACAGATCGAGAAGTTATTAGGTTTGAACGCGTGGCGTGTGTTGCGTGATGGCTGGGGCAAAACAGGGTGAGTTTTGCCGTTTGTTGCTCGTTTTTACGTGTATTTACAATGCCCGAGGTGCTCCGTAAAAAATCAGTTCGTTGAGGCAGTCCGGCCGGGCTGCTTTCGATGCGGATACATTTTCCACTGAGAAGGTGTATCATCTTGGATAGGGTAAATATATGCTATAAAATGCTCCTTTACGACAATCCATGAATTCGACTTCGATGGTAAAACGAGCATTTCAGGCAGGGCGGCTTTACCGCGATCTGAAGCATCATCCAACAAGGCCTCACATCTGCTTCATGGACTGAATATGTCGTGTAAATGAGTATGTGAAGGAATCTCTACGCGAATGTTTTTGAGCACAGCGGTTTATCTGCTTCCTTATTTTCTGTCGATCGCGGTTTCTACAGGTGTTGCCCTTCTGGCGTGGAAAAGAAGATCAATCGCAGGAGCCGGTGCATATTCGATATTTGCACTGCTTCAGGCATCATGGACTCTTGGATACGCATGCGAACTATTGGCATCAAGCCTTTCCGCGAAAGTCTTCTGGGATAACACGCAATTCTTTGGGATGCTTTTCTCGCCTCTGGCGTTCTTATGGTTTGCCTTTGAATATTCCGACGCCGACATGACGACGATTCGAAGGGTGATGAAATGGCTGGCGAGTTTTTCGATCGCAGGCTTGATTTTGGTATTCACAGACAATCTGCACGGGTTGATTCATTCACGAGCCTGGATCGTTCCCGGGGAACCTTTTTCGGCACTCGAGTATGATTTCTCCCCTATCTTTCTGGTGCTGACGGTTTATGTCTACATACTGGTCCTCTTCGGAATCTATAAACTCTTTCGTCGCTTCCTGCGCCCGGGGAAACTCTACCGTTACCAAATCCTGACAGTTCTGATTGGCGTGATCATTCCATTGTTTGGCGCGGCACTGACCCTCGTTGGCGTCGATTTCTCGATTCACCGGGATACCACACCGATTACCTTCGCCATTGGAAATCTCTTCGTTGCGGTGGGGTTGTTTCGCTATCATCTATTTAAACTCGAGCCGATCGCCCGCGATCTGGTTTTCACGAGTATGCGTGATGCGGTGGTTGTTCTGGATGCGGAAAATCGAATCGTCGACATCAATCCGGCTGCTCTCGAAGAACTGGGCAGAGAATTTTCGGACGTTATCGGAACACCGGTTACGGATGTATATGCGCTCTTCCCTGAGCTACTCGTGCGTTATATGGATAGGGATGAGTTTCACGAGGCAGTCACCATTGAAGAAAACGGCGTACCTGGTTATCACGATATACGTATCACGCCCATCAGAAATCGCCAGGGGCAATTAACGGGTCGATTGATCGTCGTCCGCGATATCAGTAAAGAAGTGCAAGCCCAGAAAGCACTCTTCGAGAGCGAGGCGAAATACCGTAATCTGGTCGAATCGACGAAAGATTGGGTTTGGGTGATCGATGTAAAAGGACGGCATACGTATTCAAACCAGGCGATACGCGATTTGCTGGGGTATGAAGTCGATGAACTCATAAACATATCGGCCTTCTCAATAATGCATCCTGACGATCGCGAACGCGTGCGTGAGATGGTACAGCGGTCGATAAAGGAAAAGCGGGGATGGTCGGATGTGTCCATTCGCTGGCTGCATAAGGATGGCTCGATCCGTTTCATGGAAAGTACGGCAGAGCCGATGCTGGATGGAAATGGGAAATTGATCGGCTTCAACGGCATCGATCGCGACGTTACGGAACGAAAACGAGCGGAGGAGGAGATGCAGCGGCACGCTTCTCGATTGGAAATGGCAAATCGTAAACTTGAAGAAGCGAATGCGCGTTTGCAGATCCTTGATCGTGTGAAGGATGAGTTTGTCGCCAACGTCTCCCACGAACTACGAACACCGATCACCAGTTTACGGCTTTATTTGAATTTGTTGTCCTCGCGTCCTGCGAAATGGGATCAGTATATGGACACGCTCGACCGCGAGACAGAACGCCTGGAGAGTATGATCGAGAGTCTGCTGCAGCTTTCACGCCTGGATCAAAATCGCATGCCGATAAAATTCAAGCGAGTGGATCTCAATACGATTGTGGAGGAATACGTCGGCGATCGTCTACCGTTGGCCGAAAAGGCCGGTATTCAGCTTAAACTGGAAAGGCAGAATGGTTTGCCAAAAGTGAAGGCCGACCCGCAGCTCGTCGGGCAAGTGCTGGGTATAATCCTGACGAATGCAATAAACTACACGCCTTCTGGCGGTGAAGTGGTTGTAAGCACAGAAGCGCACAACCAGGCCGAGGACTCCTACGTGGGTTTCTGTGTGTCAGATAGTGGGCCCGGGTTGAGTCGGGAGGAGCAAGCGCAGATATTCAGGCGTTTTTTCAGGGGGAAGGCGGGACTCGAATCGGACGTCTCGGGGACAGGCCTGGGCTTGGCGATTGCGAAGGAGATCGTAGATGAGCATGAAGGTTTGATCGAAGTCGAGAGCCGGGGTGTATCCGGCGAGGGAGCGACCTTTCGGGTTTGGCTGCGGGTCTAAGTTGCTGCATCATCCATTGTGCCGTCGTTCATCAAATCAAGAAGAAGGAGACTCAAAATGAAGCTCAGTGCTCCAAAGCAACCGACGTGGTGGATCGCGCTTACGGTTGGCGTTTTAGGCATTATCGCCAATTACGTATCTCTCGGTGTGATTACAACGAACAAGTTCTGGTTCGTCGTCGCCGGATTCGTGCTCCTGGTTCTGGGTACTTTTCTGCCGGGTCTGTAATTCCGCAGCTTTTTCTGATGGATCGAAAAGTGAATTTCAAATAATGAGATAACAAGCGCCCGAATGGGCGCTTGTTGGATCGCGGTTTCGAGTCGTAGAAGTGGGATACAGGACATCGCATTTTAATCCCACTGTGGACGAGGCTCTTCGCTTTTCTAGTCTAAAAGCTCCAACGGGACATTGCCGCCATTCTCGGCGATCTTCTCGAGCACGGTCTTGTGGAGCCAGGTGTTCATCTCCGCCGACTCGTCCATTTTATCAGCCGGGCATCCCAGTTCCACGGCAAGTTCCTTGCGAGCCTTGTAGCTGCTGTCGAGATTGAGCAGTTTCAAGAGATCGACGATCGAGGTTTTCCAGTTGAGTTTCTGTGGATTCTCTTCCGCCATCGTTTCCAGTCTGGCCATCACGTCGACCATGGGCATCTCTTTTGATTTTGCGGCGCGCATGGCTTTTATGCGCTCGATTCGCGCATGTCGCTCGGCAGCAGCATCGGCCGAAGTCTTCGTCGGCACGGGCTTAACCTTGGCGGCGGCTTCTGTTTTCTCTTTATCAAATCCCAACTTTTCCATTATATTGCTGAAAATACTCATTCCACATCCTCCTGTTCCGTTTTCTGCGGTTCGCTAGATGGATACGTATTCGACGTCGACTCATGTTTCGACTTGTAATTTTCCCCGAGGTTTCCATAGCGCAAAACTTCGGGCAACACGAAATGTGCTGGATTGTCATTCTTATTGCTGAACGGAGGCCTGAAAGGCTCGATTTCTTCGGGATTATTTCTTGCCCCCGAAAAGCCCGCCCAGGAGATTGGCTCCGAGCGAGATGATCTCATCCGAGACATCGCCATCCCCGTCCATGTCCAACAGCTGGGTCAAACCCGAGGAAGTTTTCTCCACCGTTTTTCGCTCTTCCTGAAGAAGCGAGGATACACCGTCGGCGTCGAGGTTCTTATTGCGTTGAATTTTCCCCAATGCGCCCAACACGAGCGGCGCCAGCATGGCGAATATCTGTGAGACTTGCGCGCTGTCGATGTTCGTTGCTCGACTCACGCTGTCCATGATGCCGCTGCTGTTGTCCCCGAAAACGTGGCCCAGGATCGCCGAACCGTCTTCGACAGTCTCCCGCTTCGTGATGGCCTGCGTAATATTGTCGAGGATGCTCCCATCGTGATCGCGCTGGATCGCATTGGTCAGTGCCTCGGCACCGCTTTTCGAGGAAGATGTGTTGCGGTTGAGTGCGCCGATGAGCATCGGCAACGCCATGCCGATCACCTGTTGCGCTTTTCCTTCGTCTATGCCCAATTTCTCGCTGATTTGGTTTGCTCCGCCCGTTCCTAACTGTGACAAGAGTAGTTCAATGATCGAATCCACGACAGCCTCCTTGTGGTTTTCACCCCGTCGCATCCGGGTATTTTAGGTACAAGAATTCTAACATGCTGGAAAAAGTAAGTACTGGCCCAATGGTCCTCATTCCTATTATATAGTAGGTTGGCGCTTCGTTCTACGACGGAATTGATCGATTGCATTTTGTTTTCGGCTTGAACGTTCGTTCTCGTCGGTTGAGGCGTTCGTACTTCATGATCCGATAATCCCGGTTCTCCAGGGGTTCCATCAGTCGTCATCAGAAGACCAGGGATCTGAAATACCCGGACTATGAAACTCGGCCAAGGAACTATTATTTACGTCCGGTGTTTCTTCATATAGATACGGCTGCAATCGAGTTATTCGATAAGATCGTGCGAAAACACGCCACATGAATCTGGTTGTTCATGTTGGGGCCGACAATACAATCGTCCTGAATCCATTTCAATGACCCGAACAAGGGAGGCAGAAAATGAAGCTGAGTGCTCCGAAGCAAATTACCTGGCTCATTTCCGTCGTGCTCATCGTCGTGGGAATCGTTGCGGAATTCGTCGATCTCTCCATCGTCACACAGTACAACTTTTGGATCATGACGGTCGCCGCCGTTCTTCTGGCGCTGGCCACATTTCTGAAAGGTCTATAAGTCGCTGACCGGGTGCGGGCCAGTCGCTGCACTGTCGGCCCCGATGATTCTTGGTCCGCACCCACATATCTCTTTGAACAGGCGCTTGCCACGAATGACCGCGGGCAGCGCTTTTTATTTTTCGTGATTCAACGAAGCGATGGGGTCATACGATTTGCGATGAATTTCACTAGGCCCCATTTTTTGTAAGGCAGCGCGGTGTGCGGCCGTGCCGTATCCTTTGTGCCGATGAAATCCGTAACCCGGATAGCGGCGGTCGAGCGCGATCATCGCTCGATCGCGCGCCACCTTGGCGATCACGGAGGCTGCGGCGATCGAAAGGATGCGGGCATCCCCGTGAGTGACGGCAGTCTGGGGGAGATGGACCTCGGGCAGACGGATGTGGTCGATCAACAAGTGTTGGGGTTCGCAGCCGAGCTGTGCGATGGCTCGCTGCATCGCTTTGCGGGTGGCGGAACTCAAACCCATCTCGTCGATTTCTTTCGCCGTGGAGAAACCGACAGCGCTGGCGAGCGCGATTTCCTGAATGTGTGAATACCAGATCGTGCGTTGTTCGGGCGTCATCTGCTTCGAATCTTGAACCCCGTCGAGCCGGAAGGCAAGATCGAAACGTTGAATTGGGAGTATGACGGCCGCCGCGACGACGGGACCCGCCCATGCGCCGCACCCGGCTTCGTCCAAACCTGCGATCAACTTACAACCGGATCGCAGCAGTTTGAGTTCGTAAAACAGATCGGGATGCGAAACGACAGCTTCAATCTGGTGCATAAACGCCTCGGATCGCGTTCAGCCGTATGCGAATCAGATCGCAGAACATGGTAAAGGTATCCTGCACGATGCGCACACGACTGCCCGGGTGGAAGTACCAGGGAACGGGCACTTCGACGATTGTATACCCTCTCCTTTGTGCCAGGAAGAGGACTTCTACGTCGAACGTCCAGCCGTCGATGACTTGTTGGTGGAAAAGCTCGTCGACGACTTCTGCTCGAAAGCACTTAAAGCCGCATTGTGTATCTTGTAGATTCAAGCCGGTAAACAGGCGAACAAGCAAGTTGAAACCGCGGCCGACGAAATGGCGGTAAACGGGTTCGTCGTAGCGAACTGCGCCCGGTGCTTCACGGGATGCGATGGCGATATCAAAAGTTTCCAGTTGAGGCGGAATAAAATGCCTGACCTCCTCGATGGGCATGGAGAGATCTGCGTCGCAGATGAAGCGATAGCTCCCTTTCGCCTCTAACATTCCCCGGCGGACTGCGAGTCCTTTGCCGGCTCGAGTTTCGTGAAGCAAGTGCAGGCAGGGATGTTCGCGCTGATACTCCCTGACAATTTCCGCGGTACGATCCTGGCTTCCATTTTCGACGACGATGATTTCAGAGTCGTATTCTTGCTTTTCGAGGAAGGATAAAACCGTTTCCAGAGTCGAAGAAATGCGGCGTTCTTCATTGTATGCAGGGATGATGATGGAAAGAAAAGGTTGCAAGCTCGTACCTCGGAATTGGGATCGGCGAAGTTCAGAAGGCAATGTCGGCAAGCACCATCACGGCCATAACTGTTATGATCAACAGCTCGATAAACGCCATAACCGCAAGCAGTACAAATTGATTTCTTGAAAAACCCCATCGGGCGTAAAACGGTGCGCCCAAAGGTGGTGCGTCCGGAGCATTGGGGTCGAACATCGGATAGTCCATGGGGTCCGTATCGGGGAACTTGAAAGGCGGGAGTTCTTCAGCGGCAAGTGGTTGCTCTTCTTCAGTGGTGAAAGGTGGAAGTTCGTTGATCAACCCCGGCGCCAATTCGTTTTCCGGCTCCGCCACTTCATCGGTTTCAGATTCTTTGGGATGGAGAATCGCGTCCGAAATGGCGCGGATATCGTCCTGATCCATGATCGGTTCGATCTTGAGTAAATTCACTGCGAAGTGATCGATTGCGTCTGCCTGAACGATACGCACACCGGGATTCAACTGATCGATGTGGGCATTCACGTCCGTGAATAGCAGAACCGACTCAATACCGGGCAGCCCGTACCCGCGATCTTGAATGGAACGGAGCAGCACGTCCGCCATGAGACGAACGTCATCCATCGGATTTGGACGGGCGCGTCTGAACTTTCGACCGCGTGGATCGAACTTCTGCCACTCATCTCCCTTGGCTCGATAACTGCCGCGTACTCGATTCGGCACGATGACCCGAACCCCTTGGGGACTTAACAGCATCATGGGCACCGGCAGCTTCGTGCCGGGGATGATCGCATTACGAATCATGATATGATCGCGCTTGAGGGTCTTCGACAGGCGTGCGCATATTTCTTCCTGGGCTTGCATTTCGTCATACCAGTTCAAACCGAAGTTGAGCGTGCCTTTAATCCGATTTGCCAAACTGATGGTTCCGTCTTCTTCACGGAGGTCAGAACACTCGATGACCTTCATGTGAGCACCTCTATCGCATACGTTTCGTGATCGTCGTAATTTCGTCCGTTCTTCGTTTAAACTGATTATAAGGTACTCACATCCTGGCACAAGTCAGCGGCAAAGAAAGCGAAACGAAACGGGATATGAATTAACTGCAAAACGTTCAAGGTGAATTATATCTCTGTGCCTTGCCCGTTTACGTTTATAATCGGGGAACGGGTAATTCATGCGACGTCTATTGCTGCGCACGATAAGTTTGCTCCTGTTTTTATCCACATGGTCCACGTTTGCCGGGGAAGCGCAAACGGGGAGGCGTGTTCTTGTTCTTGAGGCAGATGGACCGCTGACGCCTGCGATGGCTGAATATCTGGATCGCGGTATTTCGCGGGCAGAACAGGAATCGTACACCGCGTTGGTGCTTCAATTGGATACGCCTGGCGGCTCGATCGACTTGATGGACCGCATGGTGCAATCCATCCGTGCAAGCCGGGTACCGGTGATCGTCTACGTCGCACCCCGCGGGGCAATAGCCGGAAGTGCAGGGACCGTAATTACGCTCGCCGGCCATGCGGCCGTAATGGCGCCTGAAACGGCGATCGGCGCGGCCAGTCCGGTTGGAGGGCAAGGGGAGGATCTGGGCGAGACGATCGAAGCCAAAGCGAAAAATATTCTCAAGGCTCAAGTGCGCAGCCTGGCTTCGCGGCGCGGGGATGATGCGGTTGCGCTGGCGGAAGCGACGATCGAATCGGCGGAAGCCGCATCTGCAGCAGAGGCGTACGAGGTCGGTTTGATCGATTTCATCGCCTCGGATGTGAATGACTTGTTAACGCAGCTAAACGGTTTCGAGGTATCGATCAACGACGAGACGGTCGTTCTCGAGACCACGGGCTCTGAAATCGTGCCGTTCGGGCAGAGCTTGATCGAACAATTGCTGCACGTGTTGACCGACCCCAACGTTACGTTCTTGCTGATCACCGTCGGCATTCAGGCGATCTTGATCGAGATCTCAAGCCCCGGTGGGTGGGTAGCGGGATTTATCGGTGTGATATCGCTAGCCCTGGGAACGCTTGGATTGGGCGTTCTTCCGGTCAACTGGTTTGGCTTGATTTTCCTGATCACCGCATTCGTGCTGTTCATTCTGGATGTAAAAGCGCCGACACACGGCGCCCTCACGATTGCCGGGATCGTATCCATGATCGTAGGGGGATTGGTCCTATTTAATTCTTCCGACACGCCCTCTTTCCAGCGAGTGTCGGTGCCGTTCGTCGTCGGCGTCTCGTTGATGTCGGCGGCGTTCTTCATGACCGTACTGGCTTTTGCTTTGAAGGCGCAGCAGAGACCAGTCGGGGTGGGTGCGGTGACGCTTCTCGGGAAAACGGCAGAAGTGCGATCCAAATTCACGCCTTCGGGCATGGTGCAGGTCGCTGGGGAGTTGTGGTCGGCGGAAATTGAAGGGGATGTGTCCGAGGTGGCACCTGGCGACCGCGTGGAGGTCGTCCAAGTCGACGGACTGCGATTGAAGGTACGTCCGATTCGGAAGAAGTGAGTTGACTTGTCGAACAACAGATTGTACACTAGCGCCGAAGCTTGAATAGGAGGTTGACATGTCATCGTCCTCATTTCGATTTATCGTTCGAACTGGTCCAAACCCCGGCATGGTTTTCGAGCTTACGGAAGAAGTCATCATGGTGGGGCGGGATGTTACCAACGACATCGTCATCGGTGATGCGGAGATGTCACGTCAACATGCGCGATTGACACGTACTCCCGGTGGTTATGTCATCGAGGACCTGGGATCGACGAACGGTACTTTCGTCAACGGCGAGCGGCTCATGGCGCCGCGCGTGTTGAATCCCGGCGATTTGGTTGGCATGGGGGAAACCGTCACGATGACGTTCGACGCTGTCTCGCCAGAATCTGCGGAGACGGTGGCGCGTCCTCCTGCAGGCCCTGCGAAGGTAGTCCCTCCTGTGCAGCAAGCTGCACCTCCTGTCCAGCAGGCAGCGCCTCCCGTACAGCAGGCCGTCCCCCATGCAGTTGCGGCCGCACCCGCAGCCGGTGCTCCGGCTGCTGCTCCAAAGAGTCGAACCACCCTGGCTTTGGCAATGGGGGGATGTGTGGTCTTGCTGCTGATTTGTGGCGGCATCTTGTGGTTCATGCCGCTGGATTGGTGGTGTGTTTTACTCACACCGCTGCAGTTCCTTGGGTTTAGCTTCCCCGGTTGTTGAATCCACGCACCCACACACTCTGAGGGCGGTTCGCAGGACCGCCCTTTTTGTGTTAATTCCTCCATGTCAATCTCTCCGTGATGTAACGTTCAGTCGTCTTCCGCATCCATAGATATATAAAATCAAACCAACGGTAGGAGTATTGATCATGGAGATGGAAATCACTTTCCCGGGTGGATCGCGAGTGGATGCGCAGTTCGGCCCCTTTCGAGTCGAGACCGATCAACCCGTTCGAGCGGGCGGAGCGGGCTCGGCTCCGACGCCGTTTGCCACTTTCCTGGCGTCGATTGGGACCTGTGCAGGAATCTATGTTCTGGGCTTTCTGCGTCAGCGCGGAATTTCCAGCGAAGGCGTTCGCCTGATTCAGCGCATGCACTCGAATCCGTACTCGGGTATGGTGGAGGAAATCGATCTGGACATCATCGTGCCGCCTGATTTTCCGCAAAAGTATTACGAGGCGCTGGCCCGCACGGCTGAATTATGTGCGGTGAAAAAACATTTCGAACACCCACCGAGTTTTAAAGTGGCGACGACGGCGGCCCAGCCGGTTGTTTCCTGAAGAAAAATGCGGCTACAATCTAGAGTGGAGGTCGCCATGGGGAGAAGACTGTCCACTTTGATCCGTGTATGGGCCGGATTGCAGCTTCTGCTGGTGGGATGCGCCCCGGAAACCCGGACGCCATCAGCGCTAATCGAGAGCGACCAGACGCCGGGTGTTGAAGACGAAGGTGTCGACGCGCTTGCGACGGACGAGTCGGCTGGCTATGCGGCAGCGCGTGAAAGGATGGTCCGAGAGGGCATCATTGCACTGGGAGTCGAAGATGAAGCCGCAATCGAGGCGATGGGGATCGTACCGCGGCACGAATTCGTTCCCGACGAGTACCTCGAATTGGCGTACGCCAATCATCCGCTGCCCATCGGATACGGCCAGACGATCTCGCAGCCTTACATCGTCGCCTTGATGACCCAGGAATTGAAGGTAAGCGAGGGGGATCGCGTGCTGGAAATCGGGACCGGATCGGGGTATCAGGCGGCTGTGCTGGCACAAATGGGGATAACCGTGTATTCGATTGAAATCATCGGTCCCCTCACCGAAGCAGCAGCACAGCGGCTGGACGAGCTTGGATATACCGACGTACACGTGCGCCACGACGACGGTTATTTTGGCTGGGAAGAAGAAGCACCGTTCGATGCCGTCATCGTCACCGCAGCCCCGGATCACGTACCACAACCGTTGCTCGACCAACTCAAGATCGGCGGTGTCCTGGTAATCCCTGTCGGCCCGGTCGGCGGGTATCAAGAATTGTGGCGCATCGTCCGGGTTGGTGAGACGGAGTATCAATCTGTGAGTCTCGGCGGGGTGCGTTTCGTGCCGCTAACGCGCGATGTGCGGGAAGAGTAGCGTAAATCGGGCGTCGAAACGAATGCCACGCAGATTCTTCTTGCTACGTTTTTACGCCGTTTTGTTTTTCAATTGGGTTGATCTCAACCTGCGTGTTTCCTCAAACCCGGTATGGACAGCCACGCTCCGAAATATGCCAGCGCTCCGATGTAGAACGTGACGCTGAAACCGGCGTCCAGCGCGATCATTGCCGCGGCGACACCGCTCAGCCCGGAAACTGCACCGTTGACGGCCCAGGCCCAGGGCGTCGCCCCTGGGGAGCTTTCGTGCAAGATTCGCAATCCACTGGCGAACGGGATTCCCATGAGCAGTCCACAGGGAATTAATGTGGCTGCGAGCAGGATCATGCGTGCGCCAAGCGGCCAGGCGAGGCTGACGGGGATGATACCGGGGAGGACGACGTTCGTGGCGATCAAGACGCCGACGAGGGAAAGCAGACTGTATCGAAGTGGGACTCGTGGTGAAATGAAGCTCCCCAATCCGGAAGCAAGCAGCAGCGTAAAGAGCGTTATCGCCAATGCGAAAACTGGGCGTTCCAACGGAAGCGCAAGCCGCTGGATGAGAGGAATTTCCACCAGCATGTATCCGGCACCCAGGCAGGCAAAATAGAGCATGGCTCGATTGGCGGGGAGCGTGTTTCGCTGTCTCTTTCTGCTGGCGATCCACGCGGGCATGACGATCATCGGAACCGCCAAAACCAACATCAAAGCCAATAATGCCAACAACACGAGATAACCGCTTCCGCCGAAGGGCTGCCACGTCAGCCCCAGTGACGCCAGCACTTCCGGAGTCTGGCGCCAGCGGAAGAAG
This sequence comes from Anaerolineales bacterium, assembly GCA_037382465.1. Lineage (NCBI taxonomy): Bacteria > Bacillati > Chloroflexota > Anaerolineae > Anaerolineales > Anaerolineales bacterium. The sequence goes on from JARRPX010000013.1 coordinate 54,606, forward strand.
TGATAGAAAAACGGACGGTCGTCGGTCGGTGGACGAAGGTCGAAGTCATAGCTTCCGATTGCGGCTTCCGGTGTTTCGAGAATGGCGAGATAGATTTCGTGGTATACGTCTTCCGGCAGGCGATTGTGGCGGTTTAATTCCTCGGATTGAAGATCCGGCAGATAGATGGGATCGAAACCATTCCGCTCGAGAAACGACCGCGCGGCTTCCAGCTCCGCTCGTGTGTATGGCCGGCGCGCACCGATGATCGTCGCCGTCCGCATGCCCCGATAGGCGATCAGTCTTCCGGAAAGGTCGGCCGCATTTTCATCCCGAAACGCCTCCAGCAGAGTTGACCAGGCCCGTGCGGATTCGCTTGGCGGGGTGCCCAGCCAACGCGTGATCACGAGCAGGCCATTTTCACTGAGCCGGCGATACGCATCGCGGAAGGATTCCGTGGTGAGGTCGAAATTTTCGGAAAGGCTGAACGCGCCCGAAGTAACGGGGCGGAACCCCTGGCTGAGGGCGAAGCAGATCACGTCGAATGCCTCGTCCGTCTTGCGCAGAATCGTACGGCTCGTTCCGGAATATACGCTCAGTTTTGGATGGAACAGGAGCCGTTCGCTAAAATCCGCGTACTCGTTCGTCAGTATCTCTCGGATCGCAGGTTCGCCGAACGCGGTGGTTACCGATCGGGCCTTTGCAGAAAGCGCGATCACGAGATCGAGACCGGCTCCGGGGGTCAGCACAAGCACGTTGGCGTCCTGGCGAAGTTCGTACGCCAGGGAAGGCGGCATGTAGGCGGCGATATCTTCGGCTTGCGTTGACTCTGGAGAGAGTGCGTTGATCGGAGTGGGGCCGTCTCCGTCGACGAAAAGACCCGCTTGTCGCGGAGGTATGATGGGCGCGTTCAAGCTGAGTCCCGGAAGAACGTGGATGCTGCTGCTCTCCACGACGTTCACGCGTGCGGAAGCGCTGGAATTTGAAAGGGTGATCCGCGCCGCGGGCGCAAGGCGGGCGATGGAAAGTGGTTTGTAGGGCGAAAGCCGCAACGCAAGGATTTGCGGTGTAATCAAGCCGAAGAGAACCAGCAGCGAGACCGCCGTGAGAAACAGCCACGTTACCCTGTGCGCCGAAAAGGATATTGCGGCGAGCAGGCCGAGAAAGATCGCCAACGTGATCGTGCTCTCTTCGCCGAAGGATGAAATGACGATTAATGCCAGCGGGACGCCCAGCGCCGATCCGACCAGATTTGCGGCATACGGGCGGTGTGCGTCGGCGCCGGCAGACGCCATACATGCGCCCACGCTCCAGCCGGAAAAGAAGAACGGTGCACCGGCGACGGAGAAGTACAGCAGCAGAATCCACACCTGCCGAAAATCCCAGGCAATGCTGTAGGAGTCGAACGGCAGGAAGTTGATCGTCAGATACGAAAACGCACTTGCCAGGGTGAATGCGATCGCCAGCAGTGGAAGGGAAGCAGGCCGTCGACGGAGTGAAAGCACCAATCCGCTGGCGGCGAAGCCCATCACCGCCAGACTGACGACGACGAAGGCGAAGTGATGGAATTGTTGGATGGCGAAGAGGCGCGTCAAACCCACTTCGAAGGTCAGCGACCCTGCAGAGATCAGCATGATGCCCGTTGAGCTGCGGTCGAGGCACAGTACGCTTATCATCGCTTTCATGGTCTTCACAGGCATTGTATATCAAGTGAGTCTTGCGACAAACGCGCAGCGGAGCGCCCTTTTGGGGCGCTCCGCGCGGTCATGGGAAGTGGATCTGATTTACTCGTTCTGGGCCAGGACCGGTTCGGCATTTTTTACGGCCGAGAATTCCAGTCCGTCCTTACCCTTTTCCACCAGCAGTGTTTCTCCGGGAATAAAATCACCGGCCAGCAATTTAAGCGCCAGTGGATCCTGCAGTTCGCGCTGGATGGCACGTTTCAGCGGGCGCGCGCCGAAGACCGGATCGTATCCGATTTCGGCAAGATAGGCTTTCGCTTCCTCGCTCAGTCGCAGGCCGAAGCCCTGCTCTGCCAATCTGGCGCTAACGCGGCGCAGTTGGATGTCGACGATCTGACGCAGGTCCTCCTTCTTCAACTTGTGGAAGATCACGATCTCGTCGATGCGGTTGAGGAACTCCGGACGGAAGTACTGCGCCAGCAGCTCGCGTACCTCGCTTTGCGTGGCCTGTTCGGCCTTGCTTTCGTCGCTCCAGAGTTGGGTGCCCAGGTTGCTGGTCATGATCACGACGGTGTTGCGGAAATCGACCGTGCGGCCTTGCCCGTCGGTCAGTCGGCCTTCATCGAGCAACTGCAGCAGCACGTTGAACACATCCGTGTGAGCTTTTTCAATTTCGTCGAAGAGGACCACGCTGTAGGGCCGTCGTCGAACGGCTTCGGTGAGTTGGCCGCCCTCTTCGTAACCGACGTATCCGGGCGGCGCGCCGATCATGCGTGCAACGCTGTGCTTTTCCTGGTATTCGCTCATGTCGATGCGTGTCATGGCCTTGGGATCGTCGAAGAGAAACCTGGCCAAAGCGCGGGCCAGCTCCGTTTTACCCACTCCCGTCGGGCCGAGGAAGATGAACGAACCGATGGGACGCTCGGGATCCTGCAAGCCGGATCGCGAACGCCGCACGGCGTTGGACACGGCGCTGATGGCCTCGTCTTGCCCGATCACGTATTGATGCAGGCGCTCTTCCATGTGCAGCAGTTTTTCCATCTCACCTTCGAGCAGTCTGGAAACGGGAATTCCCGTCCAGCGCGAGACGACGGCAGCGATATCTTCGGCGTCGACTTCCTCCTTGAGCAGCGCACCCTCCGTTTGCAGCTCTTTGATGCGCTTTTCTTGCGCTTCGAGTTTATCTTCCAACTCGCGCAGCGTACCGTAGCGCAGGCGGGCCGCCTGCTCGAGGTCGGCGTGCCGTTCGGCTTGCTCTACCTGCATACGCGTTTGCTCGATCTGTTCTTTTAGATCTCTAAGTTTTGCGATGGCCTCTTTTTCGGTCTGCCAGCGTGCATGGAGCTGGGAAGATTGCTCGCGAAGATCGGCCAGTTCCGCTTCGATTCGCTCCTCGCGTTTTCTCGATGCCTTGTCTTTTTCCTTCTTCAAGGCCTCGCGCTCGATCTCGAGCTGCATGATCTGGCGATCCACTTCGTCCAGCGCTTGCGGTTTCGAATCGATTTCTGTGCGCAGGCGGGCCGCCGCTTCGTCGATCAAGTCGATGGCCTTGTCGGGCAGGTGGCGGTCCGAGATGTAGCGATTGGAGAGCGTCGCCGCGGCGATCACCGCATTGTCCTGGATGCGTACGCCGTGATGGACCTCGTAGCGTTCCTTCAAACCGCGCAGGATGCTGATGGTGTCCTCAACGCTGGGTTCGGAAACGAACACGGGTTGAAAACGACGTTCCAGTGCGGCATCCTTTTCGATGTACTTGTGATATTCGTCCAGCGTCGTGGCGCCGATGGCGTGCAGTTCCCCGCGGGCCAGCATCGGTTTGAGCATGTTGCTCGCATCCATGCTGCCTTCGGCTGCGCCGGCGCCCACGACGGTGTGCATCTCGTCGATGAAAAGGATGATCTCGCCTTCGGATTCGGCGACTTGTTTCAGCACGGCCTTAAGCCGTTCTTCGAATTCGCCGCGGTACTTGGCGCCGGCGACGAGTGCGCCCATGTCCAATTGAATGATGCGGCGATTTTTAATGCCTTCCGGCACATCGCCGTGGGCGATGCGCTGAGCCAGCCCTTCGACGATGGCTGTTTTCCCGACGCCCGGCTCTCCGATCAACGCCGGGTTGTTTTTCGTACGGCGGGACAAAACCTGAACGAGTCGGCGAATTTCCTCATCGCGGCCGATTACCGGATCCAATTTACCTCGCCGAGCGAGCTGCGTCAGGTCGCGTCCGTATTTTTCCAATGCCTGGTAGGTATCTTCCGGATTGGGCGTGACCACGCGCTGCGAACCTCGAATCTCGGTCAACGACTGCAGGATACTTTCCGGGGTAATGCCGAAATCGCGCAGCCGTTTGGCTTCGGGCCCCGAAGCCAAAGCCAGGAATATGTGCTCCGTGGAGACATATTCGTCTTTCATTTTTCCGGCCTGTTTTTCGGCCAGTGAAAGCAGTTCGGTGGTCGCCGGTGAGAGACCCGGCTGAACGCCTGCGCCCTGGATTTTCGGGCGGTTTGCGACGTCCGTTTGAAGTTCCTCTCTCAACCTCGCCGGGCTGCCGGAGATGCGCGTGATGATCGCCGCAACAACGCCGTCGCTTTGATTGACCAGGGCCAACAATAGATGTACTGGCTCGATTGTGCTGTTGTGATTGTCCTGAGCGATCTGTTGCGCCGAGAGAATCGCTTCCTGTGCTTTTTGCGTATATTTTTCTAGATTCATATTGTCATTCCTTTACTTCAACGTTGTACTTGCCCTCGCGCGCAGGATGTGTCAAGTTTGAAAGCCTGTGCTCTACGACCTGCGAGGCCTTCTCTATCAGTGTAGATAATCTGCGTATGAAGAGCGTTGGAGCAGTGTTAACAAGAGGTCAACACGGTTGTTAATGGATTTCCAATGTCCGATTTACAACCTTCTGATAATCCGCCGGTATGCTTTTGTTGTGAAAACGATAATATCGAATAACAATGGAGGTTATCAGATGGTTACGTATTATTTGGCACCAAGAAGCGCTCGACGTATTCGGCGCTATGAACCCGTCGGTTTCAATGGCGGTCGCCGGATCCCGGTGGACGTCCACGCCGATCAGGATGGATACATCATTACCGCAGACGTGCCGGGCTTGAAAGCCGAAGACATCTCGATCGAAATCCTGGATGATGTGGTGACTTTGCGCAGCGAGGTTGAACACGAGAACGGCAATGGCAATGGGAAATACCTGCTCCGTGAACTGCGTCATGGTGGATTTACCCGCAGCCTGCAGCTGCCGACCGCTCTCGATCCGAATGCCGCAGAAGCGAAGGTCGAAGATGGTATCCTAACCGTACGCATTCCGAAATCGGAAGATGCGCGTCCGAAGGAAATCAAGGTCGAGGCGAAATAAGAAATACCATCCGTTAGCGACAATGGGCGAACTTCTTCGCCCATTGTCGCTTTGGAGTATCGATGTTTCCGATTCGCGACACCATTCGTTCCCGATCATTCCCGATCGTTACTTACACGTTGATTGCGGTCAACGTTTTTGTGTTTCTGCTCTCGATTTCTCTGGGCTCGAACGTATTCAATCAGATTGTTGGCGTTTTGGGTCTCGTACCTGCCGAGATCACCCCGGCGCGGCCGTTCGGACTGCTCACGCTGGTGAGTGCTATGTTCCTGCATGGGGGTTGGTTCCACTTGATCAGCAACATGTGGATCCTTTTTATCTTCGGCGACAACGTGGAAGATCGCATGGGGCGCAAACGATACCTGTTTTTCTACATGCTGAGCGGAATCATGGCCGGAGTGGCGTATACCAGCGTCATCACGTTGTTCTACGGCGCGGGCTCGACTGCGTTTCAAACCCCGACCATCGGTGCAAGTGGGGCAATTGCCGGGATCCTGGGCGCCTATTTCGTTATGTATCCGCGAGCGCGCGTTACTACCCTCATACCTCTCTTCATCTTCCCCTGGTTCATAGATATTCCGGCGGCCCTGTTTATCGGAGTCTGGTTTCTTTCTCAATTGTCCTCCGGACTGATCAGTTTGGGCGCGCAGGTTGCCTTTGGTGGAATTGCGTGGTGGGCACACATTGGAGGATTCCTTGTTGGCGTCCTGCTCGGGCGCTTGTTTGTGCCGCCTACACCGAAGCGCCCTTTGCTGTATGCGCACCCTTCACCCGACGGTGGGGTTTGGTACACTATTCAGCAACAGGATCGATGACTTCGCCGTTCCGGCCGTCCGACAGCGGAATTCGTCGAACCGGTGTATAAAGAGGGGAAACTCTCGTTCGAATCTTACGTAAATACTTATAGGGGTATTCGAACCGTAACGCTCGAGTCGTTCGATCGATGCAGATCATGGGAAGGATAAGATGACAGCAGAAGATAAAGTCGTCGTCAATCCAAACGCCGCAGATCTGGAAACACTGATGACTTTGCCTGGCGTTGGTGAAGCAATGGGGCAGCGTATAATGGATGCTCGTCCCTTCGTCGATCTCGAGGACATGCAGCGCGTCAACGGCCTGGGTCCTTCGACTTTGGCTCGATTGGAACCATTCTTACAATTTGAATCCGGCGCAGCCGGAGCTCCTTCCAAAGAAAAAGTGAAAGAGGACGAGGCGATCTCGAAGCCAGGAATGCCGGTAGATGGACGGCGGCAGAAAATGGCTGCCGGACGCAAACGCTCGAGGAACAAGCGCCAACCGCTGCTTCCATTTTCACTTTCCATCACCCAAGAACAATGGGGTCTCGTAATCGTAACGGCAGGAATCAGCGTGCTGCTTTCTATCCTGTTGACTTTATCGGTCGTCGCCGGAATCAACGGCACGTTGGACATGGGAAAACATGCCGCGGTGCGTCAATTGGAAAGCCAGCTCGGCGCGCTTCAAGTCGATGTGAATGGCGCCGTTTCGCGATTGGATGCCATCAACCTGCGCCTGGAAGCGATCGAAGGCTTGAGTGGACGAGTCCAAAATGTGGAAGATCAGTTCACCACGCTGCGTGAGGATGTCTCCGGTTCGCTCGATGACGTGGCCGAGATTCAGGCACAGATCGAGCAAATCCATACCGATATCGATTTGCTGACGCAATCGATAGGACGGTTCGACCAGTTTCTCCAGGGCCTGAGACAATTGATTATGGAAGCGCTGCCGGCTTTGGAAACAACGACCCCCTGACGATTTAGGTGGAGAACAATATGGAAGAAGAATTCGAAAGCCCCGAATGGGAAGAAGAATCTGAAGCAGAATATGAAGATGAGGACGTAAATGGGGGAGGAGAACCGAGCGTCTTTCGGCGCTTTCTCGGCTTCCTCTTGAGAATCATCGTCGTTCTCATTCTTGGAATCGGTTTGGGCGCTGCGACATATTATGGAATCCCGAAGTTGTATCGAGATTTCATCGCACCGGTGCAGGAAAATTCGCAGCGATTGGACCAATTGGAGCAGGATCTGACATCTTCGAACGAGATGATCCAAACCCAAATGGATCGACTCGATGAGCGCCTGGTCGATCTCGAGGGGCGGCTGGCCGTTCAAGCGGAAGACCTGTCTGCGCTGGATGCTCGAGTGGAACGGCTGCGCAGCTTGCAGGACGAGCATGCGGATGAGGTCTCCGCATTGGCGCTCCTGCCGGATGATGTCGGCGAGGTTGAATTAACCATCCTGGGACTCGCGGATCGAATCGATGAGATCGAAGCGGAGCTTGATGCGCTGGGTATCCCCGCGCATCAATTCCAGTACCAACTGCAATTGGTGCGTACGATGGCGCTGCTGACGAGAGCGAGGGTATCGTTGATTCACGATAACCTGGGGCTTGCCAGTGATGACATCTCAGCGGCTGCCGACGTGCTGAACGCGATGATCGAGCAAGGAACGCCGGAGGAGATCGATACGTTGGAATCGATTGTCAAGCGGCTGGAACTGGCGCTTGACGACGTTCGCCAGTCACCGGTCATCGCCGCCGACGAGTTGGAAATTGCCTGGAAATTGCTGATCGAGGCTACGGATTACTCTGTGCTGCCTGTGGCGACTGTGACTCCGACAGCGCAGCCCACAGAATCCGTGCCGGAGGAGGATGTCGATGGTTCCCAATGATGATCGTGATGAAGAAACACGCTCGGAGCTCGATGCATCAGCCGCATCGAGTGATGTCGTGGAAAAAACTCGCGGGAAGAAGAAGACAGTAAAGAAGCCGAAACCCCCTTCCGGGCGAATGGACCGGGTCAAGGGATTCGTGCGCAAACTCTTGCTGTGGGTGATCGGTTTGGCCGTCGTTTTTGGGCTGGGCGTAGGTGTCGCCTGGTTCACGCTGGTGCGTGACATCCGCACGGAGAACAACGACCTCCAAAGTCAGGTCTCGACTCTCGAGGCGGAACGAGCAACGATTGAGGAATCCGTCCGCGCGGATTGTGACGCAAAAATCGCAGACATTCAGGCGCAGGCCGACGAGGCGAACTTGCACGTGCAGTTGGTCAACGCCTTGGTCGATGTCTCTTCGGCACGCGTCGCCCTGGGGCAAGATGACCTGGTGGGGATACGCGCTGCTCTGGCGGGCACCGATGACCGCCTGGCGAGTTTGCAGGCCGGGCTCGGTGCGGACGGAACGACGGCCGTTCAAGCTTTGCGGGATCAATTGAAAGATTTGCTGGACAATTTGGGGCAGGATCCGCTCTCCCTTGACCAGGATCTCGAGCGCCTCACCGCCAATCTGCTCGCGCTGGAGCGTTCCTTGTTTTCGGAGTAACCGGCGGGGAGTTTTACTGAGACGAAAACCGCGGCGTTGAATCCAACGCCGCGGTTTTTATGTCAACTTTCGTTCTTGCGAGACATCGATCAGGTTTTATAGCGCAGCACGGCGCCGATGTTCCCCGCCTTTTTTAGGGCTTGGTTATCGTGCAGCACCTCGACCTCGCCGCCGTCGGCCAAAACCTGTCGAATGGCGAGTTCGACGGCGTCCTCGATTTTTTCGATCGGACTCGAACAGAAGGGACAGCGTTTGAGCTTCTGTTCGGAGATGAAACGGCAGCTGACGCAGCGATATCCCGCTGCCCGGAATCCTTCACTGACAACCAGCGTCTGCACGTTGCCGGCTTGCACGGCACCCAACGTGTCACCTAGTCGAATGACGCCCTCACCTCCCTTTGCGGCCGCGGTTACGACCGCTTCCACCAGGCGGGCCTCACGTTCATCCTCGAATTTCTTGGCGGCGTTCATCGCCTTTTCCAGCACCTGCACGTGGCCAGCCGTCATTTCGATCGGGAAGGTGCCCATGACCAGGCACTTCCAACGTTTGGGAAGAAATTCCAGAAATCGAGCCACGTTTTCTTCGGTGCCGCCAATCAGAACCCGGCGGACTTGCTTCTGGTCGAAAAAAGAGGCCGCGAAATTTGCGGCGTCCTTTAAATTGCGTTCGGCGACTTCTTCGGAATAGCGTGTTTGTCCGGTGACTCCACCTCTCCTGCCCGGGCTCTGCGATCCTCCGCCGCGTTTCGTGTGCCGCACGGGTTCCCCGAGTGTGCCCTCGATTTCGTTCAGCTCGCCCAGGTGAAAATTGAATAGCCGCGTACCTTGCTTGTCGACCAGCGCAACACCGTAATGGCCATAACTGTCGATCAAGTCGACCAGTGGTTTTACGTACGGCCGATTTAGACGCCGAGCACGGCTGCGCAATGGAAGCGAAAGTGAGAAAGTGCGAAAAAAACCGTCCTCCGCACACGAAAATACAACCAGACTTCTGCCGCTCCAATCGTACTCGTGCTGCACGAAGCGGATGATTACATCGACATCGTCTTCGGCCTCTTCATCGAAGGCTTTCAACATTTGACGCAGTTGCAGGCGATGAACTTCGTTCGACCCGGAAGCAGGATCGGTGTTCAGAAAAACACTCAAAACTGGATTCTTGGGTCGATATTCGATGAGTTCTTTCAGATCTCGTTCCGTCAGCATCATGCCCTCCAATCCGAGAATTCGGATTCGTGTCGACTGACCGGATCGTTATGGGCGGGCGCCGATGGTCAGCGGTACCTCGATGGTTTCCCCATCACGTAAAACGGTCAGAGTTACGACTTGCCCGACTTCGGTGTGTTTGAGCAGATACGCAAGCAGTTCGGAGAAACGGCTGACGGGGTGGCTGTCGATGGCGATTATCAGATCTCCGCCCGGATGTACTTCCGGGTCCCCGCAGCTTCCGGCGCCGATAAGTCCCGCTTCATTGGCAGGGCTGCCCTCTGTCACGCATGTGAGGTAAGCGCCCAGGGCGTCGGCCGGCAAACCCAGCGATTCGATCGTGCGCAGATTCCATTCCCCAAGACTTTGAACGCCGAGATAGGGGTATTCGTAACTTCCTTCCGAGATCAAGAATGGCAGAACGCGGCTTACGATGTTGATGGGAATGGCGAATCCCACACCGGAATTTACGGGATTGCCGGTCGGGCTGAAACTCTCTGTGGAAATGGCCCGATTGATCCCGATCACCTCGCCGCGCATGTTGATCAGCGGTCCTCCCGAATTGCCGGGGTTGATTGCGGCATCGGTTTGGATTAAGTCTCCGGCCGAAAAGAACGACCCGCCGGGAGCCGGGTTGATGGATTCAAGGGTGCGGCCTTTGGAGGAGACGATGCCGAGCGTCATCGTGCCTTCGTAATTGAACGGATTTCCGACTGCAATGACGAATTCCCCCACCCGCACCTGGTCCGAATCTCCGAACGGAATCGGGACGAGATCTTCTGCAGGGACATCGACCTCGAGCACGGCCAAGTCGGAATCGGGATCCGTGCCAATCAAATCCGCCCAGGATTTCAATCCGGACGGAAAATCAACTTCGATTTCAGATGCGGATTCGATAACATGCTGGTTGGTTAGGATGTGGCCGTCTTGATCGACGACGAAGCCCGATCCTTGGCCCAATGGTCTCGAATCGCCATTATCGCCGATGTCTGCATACGTATAGATCGTGACCACGCCGGGCAAGACACGATCATAGATGTCTGCCAGGTCCAGATCTCCGATCCCGGTAGGATTTTCTTCAACATCAGCCGTTTCGACTTCCGTTTCGGCTGCGTTGTTTTGAGCGCCGGTCGTAGATTCCAGACCTTGTATGACGTTTTCCCCCAAAGTCGACAGGCTGTTGCACGTGACGATGGCGAGAAAGGAGATCAGAATCACGATCGTGATAATACCATTTCTAATTTTCATAACTTCATTCCTCTACCCAGTTATTTTCGATACCGGATCCATGGGCGGTACTACCGAAGTCCAGATAATTTTTCGAACAGCTTTTTTTCTTCATTGGACAATTTTTCCGGCAGGCTTACCCTGAGCGTGGCGTAAAGGTCGCCGCTGGATCCACCGCGCACGTCCGGCATTCCTTTTCCCTTCAGACGAAACACTTTCCCGGGTTGACTCCCGGGGGGAACGGTCAACACCAGGTCTCCCTGCGGACAGGGCACGTGCGCTTCGCCACCCAGCACGGCGGTATACAGATCTACTGCAGCGTCCGTGTAGAGATCGTTCTCTTTACGTTTGAAACGCGGATCGGGATTCACGTTTACTTTGACGTACAGGTCGCCCGAACCGCGTTGGCCCGAATGGCCTTGTCCGCTGATGCGCAGCTTCATTCCGCTCTTCGCACCGGCGGGGACGACCACCTCGAGCTTGCGCCCATCTTGCCGGAGGATTCGCGTCGTGCCCGAGTAAGCCTCGGCGAGGCTGACGTGTATGGATTGTTCGACATCCTGGCCGCGCATGGAACGCCTGGATGCGGACGTTTGACTTTGGTTTGGCATGCCGCCGAAAATCGCGGAGAAGAAATCGGAGAAGCCGCCGAAAAGATCACCCAGATCCCCGACATCGACGTGCACCCCGCCGGGCGAGCCGCTCGTCCATTGCGACCAGTCGAAACTCCCGCCGCGTCCGCCCATCCGCTCCCAGGCTTTGTATGAGCTTCCAAGTTGATCGTACTTCGAGCGTTTTTGAGGATCGCCGAGGACTTCGTATGCTTCGTTGATTTCTTTGAAGCGCGTTGTCGCATCACTGGAGGGATTTTTATCGGGATGGTATTTCAGCGCCAGCGATCGGTAGGCGCGTTTGATTTCCGCTTCCGAAGCGTCACGTTCCACCCCCAGGATCTTATAGTAATCCTTGTATTCCATGCAGTTGTGAATCCTTACTTTGAATTCTAAGGGGCGCCAAGAACGAGAGTCAAGATGCCGCAAACGACTTTAACATGATTCTAACAGTCGTGCTCTCTTTTTGCGACATGAAGTGAAAAATGTGCGCTCTTCCGCGCAGGCGAGCACCTCCAATCCGCGCCAGGACGCAGCCCGTGTTGGAAAAATCGGGGCCGGCAACCCGCCGCAGCGGAGAGACACTCCGGCGTTCGTAGGCCGTTGGGTTGCAGGGATCTCGATGAAAAGTATGGCGGAGTGAGGCAAAGACGCGGGTTGCTCGACTCCCCCCGAAAATTCTTCCGTGCTATTATACCGGCATGGCTGTTTCTTCCGATCTGGGAAGGGTACTCGTCGTCGACGAAGACCCCGACGTGCTGGACCTTCTCGAGCGAGAGGTGCTTACGCCTCTCGGTTATGAGGTGGCGGTCGCCAACGATGCGGCTACCGCGATTCAGCAGGCGATTACTTTCATGCCGGATCTCATTCTCGCCAGTATGACCTTGCCGGGCCTCAGTGGAAAGGATCTTCTCGTCGCATTGCGTTCTCAAGGAATTGAGCTTCCTACGCTCGTCATGGCGCAGGAGGGTATGGAGGCGGACGCCATCCAGGCGTTTCGTCTGGGTGCAAACGATTACTTGAAGAAGCCGCTGCGCGAGGCGGAAGTTCTTACTGCGGTGGAACGGGCGATCAACGAAACCCGGCTGCGAGGCGAACGGCAGCGGCTTGCCCAGCAATTGGCCGACAGTAACCGCCAACTCGAACACAGGGTACGCGAATTGACCACGCTCTTTGGGATCGGCAAGACGGTCACGTCCACGACCAATCAGAGTCAGCTCTTCGACAAGCTCATGGAAGGCAGCCTCTTCGTCACAGAGGCCGATATGGGCTGGCTCTTGTTGGAAGAGGAGAAAAGTGGACAATTGCTGCTGCGAGCGCAAGCCGACATGCCGCCCGGCATCGTCGCCAAACTGCATCAAACGTGGGAAGACGGCGTGAGCAGTTTGGTGATGCTTTCCGGAGAGGCTTTGGCGATCAAGGGGGAGGGATTATCACAATTCAAAATCGATAAGTTCGCCAAAGCTGCGTTGATCGCTCCGGTGAAGGTGCGAAACAAGCCCATCGGCGTGCTGGCCGTCGCCCGCAAGGAAGGTCGCGGTTTTTCCGAGCGGGACCAGGCCATGCTCGAAGCCGTAGCGGATTACGCTTCGATCTCCCTGGTCAACGCTCGACTTTTCCAGGCGCTTGAGGCCAGAGCCAATCATTTGCAGCGCGTGACGGGGGAAGCCAATATGGACGCTCAGGCCAGGGCAGAATGGCGGTCGGGATTGGAGCGCGGTTTACGAGCGGCGAGGGCGCAAATCGGCGTGTTGTTACAGCGAATTGAGAAAGGCGACCTTCATAAAGCTTTGCATACCGTAGACGAGGACTTGGTGGCATTGATCAAGCAGGTGAACGAAGCGCCCGAGACTTCACCGGGCAAAACCCGGCCAGTTCCGGAAGAATCATGAATCCAGTGAGTCTTGCATGCGCATCGAAAATCCTATTCATCCGGCGTACATGACTGTGCTACGATCTAAAGTGTCAGAACACGATGAGTGAAAAAATGATTTTGGTCGTCGACGATAACGAGGACTTCCGCCTCAGTCTGGAGGAAAGTATCCTCACGCCTGCGGGGTATGAGGTCAAATCCGTGGCGGATGGTTTGTCGGCGCTGACGTTGGTCCAGGAATACAAACCGGCTCTGGTGATCACCGATCAGCAGATGCCAAACTTAACCGGCATCGAATTGATCCAGCGACTTCGCCGGAAGGACCCCAGCATTCCGACGATTTTGGTCACCAGCGAAGGATCGGAAGCTTTGGCGGTCGAAGCCCTGCGCGCCGGGGCGACGGACATGCTCACGAAACCCTTCGAGCCCGAGGAGATGTTGGAAGCGGTCAAACGCGCTTTCGCCGAGCGGGAACGCCGGCTCTCAGACGGCTTGCTGAAAACGAAAGCGGACAAGACCGCGACGATCGAGCATCGCATCCACGAACTCGAAGCGTTGTCCATGATCGGGCGCACGGTCACCGCGATGTTGGATCTGGACGAAGTCCTGACCACGGTCGTGGAAGCTGCGGTGCGGCTTACAGGCGCCGAAGAAGGGAGTCTGCTGCTCCTGGAGGAGGAGACAGGCGAACTCTATATGCGCGCTTCGAAGAATTTCGACGAGGATTTTGCTACCGCCTTTCGCCTGGAAACGCGCGATTCGCTGGCCGGGAAAGTCGTCTCGACGGGTGAACCGGTGATTCTCGATGAAACGACGCCCAAGAAGATCAAGACGTCCTATCTGGTCCACTCGTTGATTTACGTGCCGCTCAAGGTGCGCGGCCGGGTGATCGGCGTACTGGGGGTCGATAACCGCAAAGCGGGCAGCGTCCTCTCCGAGAAAGATATGACCGTGATCACGGCCATGGCCGATTACGCGGCCATTGCAATCGAAAACGCGCGCCTGTTCGCGCACTCGGAAATGGAACGAATCCAGCTGGAGACCATCCTGCGTCAAATCAAAAACGGTGTGATCGTCGTCGATCCGGATAACCGCATCCGGTTGATCAACCGCACCGCGCAGGAAGCATTTGGGCTCGAGGGTGATTTTCTGGGCCGATCGATTGTCGAGGCCTTCGACGAACCCAAGATCTTGAAAATGCTGCGAACTGCCGGAAAAGTCCCCCATCAAGACGATATAGAAACCGCGGACGGACGCATCTTCAATCTGCAGTGCACGCCGATTGAGGGGGTCGGCCAGGCAATCGTTTTACACGACATCACCCATTTGAAGAATCTGGATCGCATCAAGTCTGAGTTTGTTACCACGGTCTCGCACGATTTGCGTTCCCCGCTCACTGCGATTCTGGGGTACGTGGAGCTGATCGAGCGCGCCGGAAAACTGAACGAACAACAGCAGGAGTTCACGCAGCGGGTCCGTTTCAGCGTCCAGCAAATCACGGATTTGGTCACCGATCTGTTGGATTTGGGGCGCATCGAGGCGGGCCTGGACATCGCCCGGGAAAATACGCCTATCGATAGGATCACACATTACGCGGTGGAGAGTTTGCAGGGCGTTGCAGAAAGCCAGGGCGTTAAATTGGATATCGAACTCGACAAGGGCTTGCCCCTTGTGAACGGAGACCCGGTCCGGCTGCGCCAGATGGTCGGCAATCTCATCGACAACGCGATCAAGTACACGCCCGAAGGCGGTACGGTTCGTGTGCAAGCGGAGGCGGAGGGTGGGCAGGTTATCTTGCGCGTGATCGATAATGGCCCCGGCATCCCACCCGCCGATCAGCCCTACCTGTTCGATAAATTCTTCCGCGCCAGCAACATCCCCGACGACATGCCCGGCACGGGCCTCGGCCTTTCGATCGTAAAGTCGATCGTCGACAATCACGGCGGCAGGATCTGGGTGGATTCGAAACTAGGGGAAGGAACGACCTTCACGGTTGTGCTGCTGGCTGCGGAGGAATAAGCGCTGCGCATGAACACTGGCCGGGATCGAACTCGTCCCGTGTCGCAAATCATCACCTCCATCAAATCCCCTCGATTCAAAGCAAACGAAGTCCTGCTTGATTTGCGCAATTTATTCTACATACATCCTTTTCTGCAGCCGCTTTTCCATTCATGGGGAAGATCGCAGATTCAATCATCCGTGTGTCCCCGGTCGGACGAGCGATATAATGTTCGTATGATAAGGCGTTTGGCTTTGCAACGGGGTTGGATGGGTGATGAGTGATGATGCACTTCGCCGGCGCTTGAAACGCTTGGGGCGAAAGTCGCGCAAACGCGCAGAGTTGAAAGCTGCACGGCCGCGCCCTGTGGATCTGCCGCCCGGCGATGAGCTGGATACCCCGCACGGAAAAGCCTTTCGCATCCAGGAATTGTATCCACGGGATTATGAGCATGCCGGCTGCGAACTCTCAAGAATTTTCGATTTCAAGAGCGACCTGGCCGCGCAGGTAGTACGGCAGCCGAACCTCGCGGAGGTCTCTTTTGAAGACATGCTTTTTCTCGATACGGAAACCACCGGCCTGGCCGGCGGTGCAGGAACCATTGCTTTTCTGGTCGGCGTGGGACGATTTACGGGCGATCATTTCCGTCTGCGCCAGTACTTTCTGCGGGAGCCGGGCGAAGAAGCGGGATTGCTTCACGCTCTGCAAGAAGACATCGAGAATGCGGCTGCGATCGTGTCCTTCAACGGTCGTGTGTTTGACGTGCCCTTGCTCGAGATGCGCTACATGCTTGGATTGCGAAAGCATTGGTCATTGAGTTCGTTACCACAGATCGATCTTCTCCATCCGGCGCGGCGTTTGTGGCGGCGCAGCCTTCCCGATTGTAGTCTGGGGACGATCGAGCGGACGTTGTTGGGCGTCGAGCGTTCGGATGAAGATGTCCCGGGCGCGCAGATTCCCGGCATGTATCTCGATTACCTGCACACGGGCGACGCCCGGCAGATGACGCGGGTTCTCTATCATAATGCGATCGACATTCTCAGCCTTGTCGGACTCGCTGTCCACGTGTTCGAGCGGCATGAAGATCGAGATCCGGGGGATCTATCCGGTGCGGAAGCACTGGCATTGGCGCGCTGGCATCTGGAAAACGGACGGGATGTGCAAGCGAGGAAAGCCTTTAAGTCGGCACTCGAAAACGCAGGAGAAGAAGTCCGCCTGGACGCGCTGCGCTATTTTTCTACGTATTTAAAGCGCACAGATCATCGGGATGAGGCCATCGGGTATTGGGGAACCTGGCATTCCATTGCGCCGGATGACCCGCGCCCATGCATCGAATTGGCGAAATATCATGAGTGGTACGCTGAGGATATCCCCGCGGCGCGGCATTGGGCGCAAGAGGCGCTTCAATGTCTGACATATTGGACGGATGATTGGCGGCGAGACAAGATGTGGTCGGAAATCGAGCACCGTCTGAAACGCCTGGCGCACAAGATTCCAGCTGAATGATCGTTGGCAATTTAGGCGAAGAGGAATACTGCCGTGCCGCAGCAGGCGGACGCAGCGCTGCGTTCATTCGTTCACGCGGTTGATTTCTTGCCTCACCGCCATGTAAAGGTGATCGGCGCGGAGTTCTTGCAGCGTGTAACACGGACCCCCGAGATGATCGGCGAGCGCCTTCGCCAATCCCTGGTCGAACGCCGCATGTTCCATGTTGATAACCACAGATCGGATGCCGGCTTCTTGTATCCGGTCAGCGATGCGATGGGCTTCTTGTTGGGGCGGTTGATGGCTCATGGAGACGTTCCCGGCTCCGTCGGTTAGCAGGATCATCAAGGGTATCAAGTCTTTATTCTGATTTTGTTCTTTCTGGAAAATCTCTTGTGCCATCAACAATCCGGCTGAGAGCGGAGTCTTACCCCCGACCGGGATGTCTGCGAGTGTCGATTGGGCGAGTTGGACGGAGTTGGTTGGTTTCAGCACGGTAATGGCGCGGTCCTTTTGAAAGACGACCAGGCCGACGCGATCGCGGCGTTGATAGGCGTCCGTGAGCAGGGACAGGATCGCACCTTTGGTGGCGGACATTCGTTCTGCAACGGCCATGGACCAGGAGGCGTCGACGACGAACAGGATCAAGTTTGCAGCTTTACGCACGCGCACTTTTTCTTGAAGATCGGAGGGTTCGATGGCAAAGCGTCGATGCTCTGCCTCTGATTTCCTTCTCTTTTGGAACGGCGCAGCTGCTCGCAGGGTCGCATCGAAGGCGATGTCGGCAGGTTTCTCTCTCGCCGGCCTCGCCAGGATGTAGCGGCCGCGTTTCCGATCGGTGCGGGTCCGGGTTCGCCGTCCGCCCTGGCGGCGGGTTAACCGGTCGAGCTGTCCCTCCAGTCGCCGAGGCGAGAAGGACTGTCCGGTCTTTACCTTCTCTCCGCCCTCCCACCATCGCGAGTGCAGAGAATCACTCGGCGATTGATTGTGGGGTTCTGCTTGATCTTGGCGTTCCGCTTCCTGGGTGCTTTCACCCGCTACGCTTTGACTCCTTGTGTTCGATCTGAGATTGCAGTTCGTCGATCGAAACTTCAACCTGATGGAAGGGACTGCGTTTCAGGCGGTGCGGCAGTGCAAGCTCGGCCGCCAGGGCGATGTCCCGTTCGGTGATGGCATCCCGGCCTTCGAATGCCGCATGGGCGCGCGCGGCCTTGAGAATCACCAGGTCTGCACGGTGACCGTCGACCTGCAGTTCGGAGGTGAGTCTGGCGATGAGCAGCAAGTCATGCTTGGAATATTTCACGTGCCCGACGAGTTCCCGGGCGGCTTCGATCTGTTTGGAGAGTTCACGCTCTTTCTCCATCCATTGCTCGCGGAATTGTGTGGGATCGTGCTCGTAGGCCAGGTTGTTTTCCATGATCGCCACTCGATCTTCCGCATCCGTGAGCCCTCGGATTTCGACGGAGAGCGCGAAGCGATCCAGAAGCTGCGGTCGCAGGTCTCCTTCTTCGGGATTCATGGTGCCGACGAGGATGTAGCGGGCAGGATGGCTGAAGGAGATGCCTTCGCGTTCGACGATGTTCATGCCCAGAGCCGCCGAGTCGAGCAGCACGTCTACGACATGGTCGTCCAGCAGGTTCACTTCGTCGATGTAGAGCATGCCTCGATTGGCGGCCGCGAGAACGCCGGGTTCGAAATGGCGTTCGCCCTCCTTGATCGCACGTTCGATATCCAGTGTGCCGACCACCCGGTCTTCGGTGGCGGAGACGGGAAGATCGACGAAGGACGTCTTCCGGGTTTCCACCGGCAGGTCTTCGCCTCGTTCGACTCGTTCCCTGCATTCCGTACACCACGTCGTCGGACGATCCGGATCGCACCCGAAGCGACAGCCGGCGACGACTTTTACATCGGGCAGCAGGGCGGCGAGCGCACGCGCCGCGGTAGACTTCCCCGTACCCCGCTCTCCGCGGATCAAAACGCCGCCTATGCGCGGATTGACTGCATTGAGCACCAGGGAGCGCAGCATGCGGTGTTGGCCGACGATAGCGGTAAATGGATATACACTAGCCATAGGACGATCTCCGGCCGGATTATACCGCAAACGCCCTCCCGGAATCCAACAGAGGTTGTCAAGAGCGCGCTTCGCCTTTATAATGCCTCCATAACAATACGAAACGGAGAAAGCCGATATTTATGAGCCAAGACCAAGAGCCCGTTGGCGCCGAGCCACCTTCGCAGGAGACAATTGAAGAGTCGCAACAGGCGCCGATGAATGCCCTCGAAGCAAGCGAATCCGAGGTGGAGGAGGTACAAGAAGAGCCCGAAGACACATCCGCCGAGAAATCAGAGGAAGATGAGTCTCAATCTTCCAGCCAGGTTCGTGATTTTGAAGATATTACGGATTCCGACGAAGCAACACATCCGATGGACTTGTTGCTCGAGGAGGAATCCTATGATTTAGAGATGCCTCGCCGAGGCGAGATTCGTGTTGGTACGATCGCGCGCGTCACGGAATCGGATGTACTGGTGGATATTGGTGCCAAGTCCGAGGGGGTCATTTCCTCACGAGAACTCGAACGCCTGACGGACGAACAGCGCAGCGAAATGGTGGTTGGCAACCAGGTAGACGTCTACGTGTTGCGGTCCGGTGGGCGCGATGGGCAGTTGATGCTTTCCATGTCCAAGGCTCGAGAGGAACGCGATTGGCAGCTCGCAGAATCACTTCTCAAAAGCCAGGATTTGTATGAAGGCACGGTTGCCGGCTACAACAAGGGCGGTTTGATCATTAAACTGGGGAACGTGCGAGGTTTCATTCCCGCTTCCCAGGTAAGTCTCTCCAGACGCCGGCGGGCGCATGGCAACACGCCGGGTCAGCGCTGGGGTAAGATGGTCGACGACCCCGTGATCGCCAAGGTACTCGAAGTCGATCGGAGCCGCAATCGTTTGATCATGTCCGAGCGTGCTGCGACTCGAGAAGCTCGGGACGCACTGAAGGAGCGGCTCATCGACGATCTGGAGATCGGTGAGGCCCGCACCGGACACGTCATCAGCCTGGCCGACTTCGGCGCCTTCGTGGATATCGGTGGCGCGGACGGGCTGGTGCATCTTTCCGAAATTTCTTGGAAACGGGTCTCCCATCCTCGGGAAGTGCTCAAAGTGGGGCAGAAGGTCGACGTGAAAGTGCTCGGTGTGGATAAAGAGCGGAAGCGCATCAGCCTCTCCATCCGGGAACTCGAACCGAATCCGTGGGATCAAATCGTCGAGAATTTCGAAGAAGGACAACTGGTCGAAGGCACCATCACCAAGCTGACCGATTTCGGCGCCTTCGCTTCACTGGCCGGAACGGGCGACTATGACATTGAAGGTTTGATCCACGTATCAGAGTTGGCCGATCATCGCGTGGAACATCCGCGCGAAGTGGTGCAGGAAGGACAAGTCGTCAGCCTGCGCATTATCAAAATCGATCACAACCGGCGGCGGATTGGATTGAGTCTCAAGCGTGTCTCATCTGCCGAGTATTCGGAACAAGATTGGCGCGCGGCGATGCAGGAAATGCAGGCCCGCGAATCGGAAGACGAGACGCAAGGCGAGGTGGAGGATTTCGACGCGGCGTTGGAAGCGGTGACCGAAGACATCCCCGTCGCCGAGGAAGACACGGCCGCCGCGGAAGATGCCGAAGCCGGCACGACCGAAGCAGAGGCAGTCGAAACCCCCGAAGTCGAAACCTCGGAGGAGGAAGAGCAGGCTGCGGAGGAAACGGCTGAGGCGAGCGACGTGGCAGAAGTGGAAGCCGCAGATGACGCGCAAGTCGAAGCCGACGAAGCCGAGGAGGAAGCGCAGGCTGCGGAGGAAACGGCTGCGGCGAGCGACGTGGCAGAAGCGGAAGCCGCAGATGAAGCGCAAGTCGAAGCCGACGAGGCCGAGGAAGAAGCGCAGGCTGCGGAGGACACGGCTGCGGCAAGCGATGTTGTAGAAATGGAAGCCGCAGATGAAGCGCAAGTCGAAGCCGAGGATACGAAGACTCCAGAAATAGCAGAGCCCGGGGAGGAACAGGCGCAGCCATCGTCGGCAGAATCCCAGGGCGCAGATACGGGCGGTGATCCACCATCCGACGATCCACAGGATGAAGGGGTCGATACGAAGTAGAAATCCGACCGGGCGCCTGAACAAGGAACCCGGTCTTTTATTTCGCAGGGTATTTTTTTCCTAATCGAGCAGGTGTGATAGGATATTTTGGTAAAATGAGGAAGGTAAGTTTTGGTCTCGAAGGTTTTATTTGGAGGACTGGGTCGTGACCGATAAGATGGAGCGTTTTACACAGCGAGCGCGTCGCGTTCTCAGCTTGGCGCACGAAGAAGCTGAGCGGATGCATCATAATTACATCGGCACCGAACACCTTCTTCTTGGCTTGATCCGCGAGGAAGGCGGGGTTGCGGGCCGCGTGTTGCGCGAATTGGGCCTGGAGCCGGCGCGTGTAAAGGAAGTCGTCGAACGTCTGATGGGCATCGGCCGTCACAAGGGCGGCCGGATCGAATTGGCGCCCGGAACGGAACAGGTGCTGCAGATTGCGATCGAAGAGGCCCGCCGTATGGGTCATCATTACATCGGGACCGAGCATCTTCTGCTGGGATTGGTGCGTCAGAAAGAAGGCGTAGGCCTGGATGTCCTGCGCCGCCTGGGCGTTACGCCGGAACAAATTCGTCGGCAAACCCGACGGCTTTTGCAGGAAGCCCCGACTCGCAGGATGTCGCGGTCTTCGCAGCAGGAGCGGAAGGAGAAACGCGAGAAGACGCCGCTCGTCGACCAATTGGCAACCGATTTGACCACGTTGGCAGAGGAGAACAAGCTGGATCCCGTGGTGGGCCGAGAACAGGAAATCGAACGCGTCATTCAGATTCTTGCCCGTAGAACCAAAAACAACCCGGCGTTGATCGGAGAACCGGGCGTCGGCAAGACGGCGATCATCGAGGGATTGGCGCAGCGGATCGTCGCAGGCGAAACCCCGGGTCCTCTGCTGGGGAAACGCGTGCTGCAATTGGACGTTGGCTCTCTGGTCGCCGGAACGATGTACCGCGGGCAGTTCGAAGAACGGCTCAAACGCGTGATCGATGAGCTCAAGTCTTCCGACTCGATTCTTTTCATCGACGAGGTGCATATGCTCGTGGGTGCCGGTTCGGCCGGTTCCTCGGTGGACGCGGCCAACATCCTCAAGCCGGCGTTGGCACGCGGGGAGCTTCAGGTCATCGGCGCTACGACGCTCGACGAATATCGCAAGAATATCGAGAACGACGCCGCGCTGGAGAGGCGTTTTCAGCCCGTCATGGTCGAGGAGCCGTCGATCGAGGAGACGATCGATATTCTCCGCGGCGTGAGACGACCGTACGAAGAGCACCACAAGCTGGGAATATCAGACGAAGCGCTCGAAGCTGCGGTCTACCTGTCTTCTCGCTACGTAACGGATCGGTTCCTCCCGGACAAGGCCATCGATTTGATCGATGAGGCGGCTTCTCGGGTGCGCATGTACAAGAGCCCGGAAGCGGTGTCCCTGAAAGAAACGATCACTGAGCTGCGCAACACGCGCGAATCCCACACGCTTGCGGTGGATGAGGCGCGTTTCGAGGACGCAGAAGCGTTGATCGAGCGGCAAACCGAACTCGAGGAAAAATTGGACGAACTGCGCGACGCCTGGGATCATGCCGTCGATGGTCCGCTGGTGACGGAACAGGATGTCGCTGAAGTCGTTTCGATGTGGACCGGCATCCCTGTGATGCAGATGGCGGAAGAAGAGTCGGAGCATCTGTTGAAGATGGAAGACATGCTCCATAGACGCATCGTGGGGCAGGACGACGCAATACAGGTGATCTCCAGAGCTGTCCGTCGTGCCCGCGCTGGTTTGAAGGACCCGAAGCGCCCGATTGGCTCTTTCGTGTTTCTAGGCCCCACGGGAGTGGGAAAAACCGAATTGACCAAAGCGCTGGCGGAATTCATTTTTGGCACCGAAGATGCCTTGATCCAGATCGACATGTCGGAGTTCATGGAGCGGCACAGCGTCAGCCGGCTGGTCGGTGCTCCTCCTGGGTACGTCGGGTATGATGACGCCGGCCAGTTGACGGAAGCCATTCGACGCCGTCCGTATTCCATTGTGGTCTTCGATGAGGTCGAAAAAGCCCATCCGGAAGCGCACAACATGCTGCTGCAGATCATGGAAGAGGGGCATCTCACGGATGCGCGCGGTCATAAGGTTGATTTCCGCAATACGATCATCGTCATGACCTCGAACGTCGGCGCTGAGATGATCCGCCGGCAGACATCTCTCGGTTTCGATCTGCCGCGCGACGAGGAAGTGGAAGAGCGCCTGGCGTACGACGAAATGCGCAAGAAGCTGCTCGAAGCGTTGAAGAAGGTATTCCGCCCCGAATTCATCAACCGCGTGGACGCGATCATCGTGTTCCATGCCCTGACGAAGGAGC
Organism: Anaerolineales bacterium; assembly: GCA_037382465.1. Lineage (NCBI taxonomy): Bacteria > Bacillati > Chloroflexota > Anaerolineae > Anaerolineales > Anaerolineales bacterium. Next base: position 77,840 of record JARRPX010000013.1, read on the forward strand.
AGATCATCGAGATCGTGGATCTGGAACTTGCCAAAGTCGCCGAGCGTCTCGTCGAGCACGAAATGACTCTCGAACTCTCCAACGAAGGCCGCGAACTCATGGCGGACCTGGGTTTCGATCCCGAAATGGGAGCTCGGCCGTTGAAGCGAGTCATCCAGAGCCAGGTCGAGGACAAGCTCTCGGACGCCCTGCTTTCCGATCGATTCCAGGCGGGCGATGTTATCCTGATCGACGCGGAAGACGGCGAGATTGTCTTGCGAAAGAAGGATCCTGAACCGGAAGATCAGACCGAGGAGGCCGTGCCGGCAGGGTGAGCGAGGCCGTGAACGGCGACCAAACCATTTATTCGTTCAGCGGAGTGGATCAAAATCCACTCCGTTTTTTTATTAGAATTCGACGAGCCAATCCAGACCGGTAAATCGTTGCTTGATCCACCAGGCGTTATAATCCTCGGGAGGAGGCGGCGTGGCGAAATCGAGAACCCAATATGTATGTCAGCAGTGCGGAAAGATCTCCATCAAACCGATGGGGCGTTGTCCGCAGTGCAACAGTTGGAACAGCATGGTCGAAGAAGTGGTGGCTCCCAAGAAGGCGGGGAGAAAAGCGGGGGACGCAGGCGCAGCTTCAACGCCGCGTCGACTTGCAGAGATCGATGTGATGCAAGACGATCGTGTTCCCCTGACGATGAACGAATTTTCCCGTGTTCTCGGCGGCGGGATCATCCCGGGGTCCGTGGTATTGATCGGTGGTGAGCCGGGAATTGGGAAGTCGACGCTGCTGCTGCAGGCTGCAGCGCGCACTGCAGCGAATGGAAAGGTGCTGTATGTATCGGGTGAGGAATCTGCCCGGCAAGTCAAGGGCCGGGTATCCCGCGTGCTCTCGCAGGACGAAGCGCCGCAGGATTTCTTCCTGCTGACCGAAACCAATCTCGAAGCCATCATGGCGCAGATCGAATCGTTGGCGCCCATGCTCGTGGTCGTGGATTCGATCCAGTCGATTTACAGTTCGGACATTTCATCCAGCGCTGGTTCGCTCTCTCAAGTTCGCGAGTGTGCCTCGAGGCTGCATGCGCTCGCCAAGGCGCGCGACGTTGCGACCTTCATCGTTGGACACGTCACGAAGGAAGGTTCGATCGCCGGCCCGAAGGTTCTCGAGCACATCGTGGATACCGTGCTCTACCTCGAGGGCGACTCCTTTCATGCCTACCGCCTGCTGCGTTCCGTGAAGAATCGCTTCGGCGCCACCACGGAAGTGGGCGTGTTCGAGATGCAATCGACGGGCATGGTGGAAGTCGAGAACCCGTCGGAAGTCTTCTTGGCGGAACGGATGGTCAACGCGCCCGGTTCTGCCATCGTCGTGACCATGGAGGGCACTCGTCCGCTGATCGTCGAAATCCAGGGGCTGACCAGTGCGACGTCTTTCGGTCATCCGAGGCGCACGGCGAACGGCGTCGATTACAACCGGCTGTTATTGACGATTGCGGTGTTATCGCGCAGGGTCGGCTTGCGGCTCGCGGATCAGGACGTGTTTGTGAACGTCGTCGGCGGGCTTCGCGTGCAAGAACCTGCGGCGGATTTGGCGGTGGCGGCAGCGGTGGCCTCCTCGATCCGGGATAAAGCTCTCCCGGCAAACCTGGCGCTTATCGGCGAAATCGGCTTGTCCGGGGAACTGCGGACCGTTTCGCAGCTTGAATCCCGCCTCAAAGAGGCGGCGAAGCTTGGATTCAAGCGCATACTCGTGCCCAAACGAGCGCGTGTGGGAGAGAAAACACCGGCCGGCATCGAGATCGTTCCGGTCCGCTCTGTAGGCGAGGCGCTCGAAACCGCTTTTGGCGGGTCTTAAAGTTCGGCGAGAAAGGCGTTTGTCCAGATCGGGGATAGGCGACGTTCATCAACGGTTGACGATACGGTGTGACAAGGTTTGCTGGTATCAACGAAACTGCGATTTTTCGCATTGCGTTTGGCGTTTGGTTAGGATTTCTTGGTTTTAACATTTTAAGATTTCACATTTCCAACCAGGATGCACTTGATCCCTCCTCGCAACAACCTTAAATGTGGGGGTATAAGGAATAATGTTCCCATAATTTGGGCATATGCGCAGACGAATGGAATCTGCCAGGCGGTATATGGATAATTGAAAGAAACCTATTCCTTTAACATTAATCGATCTTAAAATTTTAAATCTTTTTAAGGAGGAGCAGGTTAATTTTATTGAATCACTGCGCTTGATTTGCTACAATCCATCCACGTGAGAGGTGGGCTGTACTGAGGAGGAGAGCACTCTGGGGTATGATAAGAGCTTGCCCATATGGAGCACAGCCGCATCCTCGGCGGCTGAACACCAACACGCAGTACAACCGAACAATTGAAAGCTAAAACCCAATACGATGATTTACTGCGATTGGCTCGAGATTCTTACGAGACAACGCTTGGAGGCGTGGATGAACGCAAAGCAACTCTGGCAGGCTGCCCTCGGGGAACTGCAAATGGAAATGCCACGAGCGACATTCGACACCTGGGTACGAGATGCAGAGTTGCTGACTTTTGAAGATGGATCGTTCGTCATCGGCGTACAGAACGCATATGCACGCGATTGGTTGCAAGAGCGTTTGCTGTCAACCGTCAAGCGTGTGCTTACCCGGATGGTGGGGGCAAGCGTCGACGTGCGCTTTGTGGTCTGGCAAGACGAAGTGGACGAAAAAGAGATCACGCCCCTGTGGATGAAGAAGGAACATATCTCCGGCAAGGAAACGCCCAGCTGCAATCTCAACAGCCGCTACACATTCGAAACGTTCGTCGTTGGGACGAGCAATCGGCTGGCGCACGCCGCAGCGCAGGCGGTATCCGAGAGCCCGGCGCGCGCCTACAACCCGCTTTTCCTCTACGGTGGAGTTGGTTTGGGGAAAACACATCTGCTGCACGCCGTCGGGAACGCCTGTCTCGCCTCGGGGCTGAACGTGCTTTACGCCTCTTCCGAAGATTTCACCAACGACCTGATCAACGCCATCCGCAATCACACCACCGAGCTTTTCCGCGGCAGATATCGGAAGATCGATGTCTTGCTGGTCGACGACATTCAATTCATCGCCGGGAAGGAATCGACCCAGGAAGAATTCTTCCACACCTTCAATGCGCTGCACAGCCAGGATAAACAAATCGTGATTTCGTCCGATCGTCCGCCGAAAGCCCTGGTCACGCTCGAGGAGCGGCTGCGTTCACGCTTCGATTGGGGGCTCACCGCCGACATTCAGCAGCCGGATTACGAGACGCGTCTGGCGATCCTTCGATTCAATTCCGAGCGGGCCAACCGCTCCATCGATCCCTCCTTGCTCGAGGCGATCGCCCGCAGGGTGCAAACCAACATCCGGGAATTGGAAGGTGCGCTGACCAGAGTCCTGGCGTACGCCGATCTCAGCGGGGCGCCGCTCGACGTCAACCTGGTTGAAACCGCGCTCGCCGATATGCTGCCGCGAGGAGATGGTTTGACGGCGGATCAAATCATTCAAAGCGTCGCCGATCAATTTCACATCGAAGAAGAGCGGTTGGTCGGCAGAGGCCGTGCGCACGACGTGGCCCTGGCACGCCAGGTGGCGATGTATTTGCTGCGTACGGAAACGTCGGCGTCACTCCCGGCGATCGGGGAGATGCTGGGAGGCCGCGATCACACGACGATCATGTACGGGTGTGAAAAGATCGAAGATCTTCTCGAAACGGACGACGGTCTGCGGAGACAGGTCAGCAGCGTGCGCGAGCGGCTGTATCAGGAATCGGGCGTGGTCATTTAATTCAACGGCGTTGTACTAAATTTCAGGATGTGAGGGGGATTGATTCACAGTCAGTGTCCATCTTGCTTTCCCTGTCCCGCAAACACGTAACTTCAATCCAGCGTCGAATCAACACTCACTTTCGAGGTTCAAAATAACCAGGTGGACGTTTCGATTACCGCTTTCGAATCATGAAGATGCTCGCCGTGAGCAGCCAGATCAGTGGGGGTACGTTGGCCACGATTGCGGGTCCCCAGCCTGCGACGTTGTAGAAGCCGTTGTGGTCGACGACATCCGCATACATGGAAGGAATGGCAACAACGCACAGCGCAGCACTGATCCAGGCCAGCCAGCCGGTCCACTTCGGCAGTGCCCCGCTGGCCACGATCGCGTAGCCCGCCGCAGCCATGAAGAGTCCCGTCACCGCGAATGCGATCGAGCCGTTGTATATGAGCAGCGTGGCCTCCACCAGCGCCCTGACGGCAGTCGGATCGGCCATGCCTCCCAGCGTGTCGAGAACTGCAGCCCCTTCGAGTGAGTCGGCGACGAGTGATACCGCCCACCAGACGGCACCCGCCGCGAGAGCGAGTGTGCCGGCCCATTCGTATTCGGGCCGCGTCTCGATGATCAGAAAACGGAAGCCGGCAAACATGACCATCAGGCAGGCGTACATTCCCATGTCGATCAAGATCCGTGTGAGTGCGATGCCCCGGATGTCGGCCAGAAATTGACTGTGCCCTACGGCGTCGTGGATGAGCGGTGGCGTGCCGGGAATGATCCAGAGAGGTATTTCGAGGGCAAGCAGGAGCACGCCTGCCAATCCGAACCACCCGGTTCGATTTATGACCTTGAAGTCGTTCATGCGAGCCCTCGACTGCTGCTGTGTCTTCTCGTCAGACGCGGTAGGCGGTCAGCGCCAGTATTCCCGGTCCACCGTGTACGGCCAACGAGGAGACGAGATCGGCGAAGAGGACTTCGTTTACGTTGAATCGCTCTCGAGCTTTCTCGAGGAATTGTTTGCCCTCTGCTTCGACGTTGGCGTGGAAAACACCGAGGTTGACCGGATCGCTCGTCCCGACGGCCTCTTCTGTTAGTTCCATAATGCGATTGATCGCCTTCGCGCGTGTGCGCACGTTTTCTTTCACCGATAATGAACCGTCCTCCAGCGTGATGATCGGCTTGAGATCCAATACGGATCCCAATGCTGCTTTCAACAGACCGACGCGGCCGCTCATCTGCAGATATTTGAGCGTTGCCGGGGTAAAGATCAGACTGCTGCGGGAACGGATCTGCTCGAGACGGGAAAGGATGGAACGCATGTCCTGTCCGGCCTCGATGGCGCGGGCTGCCTCGAGAACCATGAAACCCGTGCCGAGGGATATCGTCAGGGAGTCAAATACCTCGACCTGGGCTTCTTCTACCATCGATTTGGCCAGGATCGCAGAATCGTACGTACCGCTGTGTTTGGATGTGATGGTGATGGCCAATATACTGTGCCCCTTTCCAGCCAACTCACGGTAATATTTCGCGAACCAGGCTGGTGTGGGTTGCGAGGTGGTGGGGATGATGCCCAATTCCTCGATTTTGCGATAGAAGAGACTTCGATCGATGTCAATGCCTTCTTCATAGGTCTCGTCGTTGAATTGGATCGAAATGGGGGCAACGCGGATGTCGTATTTCTTGATGATATCTTCGGGTAAATTACAGGTGCTGTCGACAACTAGTTTAATCATTGGACATCATCCTCCTGGGTGGTGCAAGATGGTTCCGCCTGCTCACAGTCTCGTGACGCTCCCCTCGGTTCGTAAAGCTTAATACGATTAACACGGAGAGCGGCTGTTGGCCTCTGTTCTCACTGTCGACGGCCCTGCGGTTTGAGTGTCGTGAGGTCTATCGCGCGTAGATTTCTCGATACGATGGATCGAAGGACGTCGACGAAGGTGATTATGGTCGATTCGTTAGAGTAACGAGACCGGATCGATATCCACACTCCACCGATCGGGAATGGTCTCCGGGATGAGCCGGAGTGGGTCGGATGCCCGCAGGATGAAATGCCAGCAGTACGCGCCGCGCAGTTTACGGAAGAAACACGGCGCCGGGCCAATGATGTCCGCCGGCACTTCCAATTTGGCGATCTTGTCCTGGATGGATTTCGAAAGGCGTCGAGCTTCTTTTTCGGCGGAGGATGCCGAGAATTCCCGGATCGTAAAGCGCGCCAAGCGTTTGAACGGGGGATACCCCAGACGTCTGCGCTGCCGGATTTCTGCTTCATAGAATTCGCGATAGTCGTGTTTGGCGGCGGCCTGGATCGCGTAGTGTTCGGGTTGGTAGGTTTGCAGGATGGCATGGCCGCCGAGCAATCCGCGACCGGCCCGCCCGGCGACCTGGGTGAGGGTTTGAAAGGTGCGCTCGGCTGCGCGGTAGTCGGGGAGATTCAACCCCGTGTCGGCGGAAATCACGCCAACGAAAGTTACCAGCGGTAGATCGAGACCTTTCGCCACCATCTGGGTGCCGATCAACACGTCCGCTTGATGCTCGGCGAATTTGGCCAGGATGGCCTGATGAGCGCCTTTCGTGCGCGTCGTGTCCCGGTCCCAGCGGATACTGCTTGCATTTGGAAACGCGGCTTCCAGTTCGTTTTGAATCCCCTGGGTGCCCGTGCCAAAGTGCTTGATGCGCGTGCTCTTGCATTGCGGGCATGTCTTGGGGAGGCTGCGTGTGTATCCGCAATGATGGCACATGAGCTGCTGATTGGCACCGTGATAGGTGAGATTGGTTTCACACCTGGGGCAGCGCAGAACCCGGCCGCAGTCACGGCAGAATATGTACGTGGATGAGCCGCGGCGGTTGAGAAAAAGAATTGCTTGCTGCCCGGCGGCGAGCGTCGTTTCGAGTGATTTCTGAAAAGCCCGGCTGAAGATCGAACGATTTCCAGCACGCAGTTCTTGACGCATGTCGACGATCTTGACGGGCGGGAGATCGATGTAGCTGGCTTCCCCCTCGGCTTTTTTGTATGTGGGGGTTATGCCGAAACGAGAGGCTTGCTGCCTGATTCGCTTCTGGTGCCCCATGATTCGGTTGGGCAGGTGCAGGCGGGTGAGCGATCCTTGCGAGGCGCGGTATGTGGTGACCACGTCCGGTGTGGCGCTTCCGAGAATGCAGGTCGCATCGAGGATGGAGGCATAATGGAGCGCCGTTTCACGGGCATGATAGAGAGGACCTCGTCCAAACTGCTTGTAGGATTCGTCGTGCGATTCATCCAACACGATCAATCCGATGTCCGGGAGCGGCGTGAAAAGTGCGCTGCGGGGGCCGATAATTACGGGAACCGAGCCCTGCCGGGCGCGGCGCCAGGTGTCGTATCGTTCCCCTTCCGATAGCTGGGAATGGATCAACCCGACTTGTCCCGGGAAGCGTGCCAGGAATCGCCGTACGGTTTGCGGCGTCAGGGCGATTTCCGGGACCAGTATGATCGCTTGACGACCCAGCGCGATGGTTTCGGCGACCGCACGCAGATACAATTCGGTTTTTCCGGATCCCGTGACCCCGTGGAGTAAAAAATGCCGCCTGACTCCCGATTGATTCAACGCGTCTTTCAGCGTATGCCATACCTCGAATTGATCGCTTGTGAGTGGGGGTGGACTCGTAGGGACGAACTCGATCGCCTCGGTCGGATCGCGCCAGATTTCGGTCTCACCGAAGGCGATCAGATCGCGCTCTTCCAGATAACGCAGATCGGCCAATTTAGCACCCAGCTCGGCGTATATCCAGGTGGCTTCGGTTGGCTGTCCCTCCTCGATGAGCATTTTGAGCACCGCTTCCCGCCGCTGCGCCGCATCGCTTCCGGGTCGCCCCAGGTTTCCAAAGTTGTCCCTCGCGGCTTCGGGTGCCACGGACAGCCGGACCGTACGAATCCGGCGCGCCCCGACGCTCGGGGGATCAAGGACGGACGCTCGCTCCAATGCGCCATCTTTCACCAGGGAATCGACGGCGGATCGCCAGGCTTGTCTGGGAAAGGCGCGGGCGATCTGTCTGCCTCTCAAGGGGCCTCTACGGCGCAGCAGATCGAGCACGCGATTTTGCAATGCGGAGGCGGCTCGAGCGTCCTGGTCGAGGAGTGCGTATAGCGAATCGGCTTTCTGGCTCAATCCCGGCGGCAGCATTAGCGTGATGCATTCGATCAGTGGAGATACGGTTTGCTCGCTCAGCCAATGGGCCAGCTTCAGTTGCTGCTGCGTCAATACGGGAAGTGGATCGAGCAGCGATTCGACCGGTTTGGTTTCGGGTACTGAAGATTGCTTCAATAAACGGACGACGACGCCCTGTACGCGGCGGTTCCCAAACGGAGCAGTCACCAAATGGCCCGGGGCAACGTGACCACGCAGCGAAGGCGGGAGGTGATAATCGAAAGTGCCCCGGACGGGCGGCAGATTTACGGCGACCTCGACAAACATGGGCATCAATCGGCAGGCTTTGGGTGGGGTTTCGATGGGCTGCGTGTATCGGAAATTTTCCGGATCGAAAGACGGGCGATACGCAGTCCGTCCATGGCTTCCACTTGAAACTGCAGTCCTTCTGCGTTGATGACGTCGCCGACCTGCGCCAGGCGTCCGAGTTTACCGATGACGAAACCCGCCACGGTATTGTAATCGGGATCGTTCAGGGAGAGGCCGAAGCGTTCGTTGAAATCTTCGATGGGCATCAGACCGTCAACGAGGCTGGAGCCGTCGGGGAAACTCTGGATTTCGGGTTGGGAATCGAATGGATCGCCCACCTCGCCGATGATTTCTTCCAGCAGGTCTTCGAGCGTTACGATGCCGGCCGTTCCTCCGTATTCGTCTAACACGATAGCGATATGCTGCTGGCGGTCACGGAAAAGCCGCAGCAACCCGCTTACTCTGGCGGTCTCCGGAATAAAGATCGCCTCGCGCATCAAATCCTTCGCCGAGCTGACGCGCTGTAGTTCGCCATACAGGGCGCTCAAGAGATCGTTGAGATGGACGATGCCGAGAACCTGATCCAGGTTTCTGCCGTAGACAGGAAGTTTGGTGAACGAGTGCTCCAGGTACAGTTGAATGATGTCCTCCAGTGTCGCGTCGGAAGGAACGGCGATCATTTCGGTGCGCGGCACCATCACGGAGCGGACCAGGGTATGTCCCAGGTCAAACACGGCGTAGAGCATTTCTTCCGCGTCGTCTTCGACCACGCCGATCCCCGCACTGTCTGAGACCAACATCTTGAGTTCCTCGATGGAATGTACGCGTTCGTGGCCTGTGGCGGGTTGAATCTTCATCAGGCGCAGGAGCAGATTCCCCGCTCCATTGAGCAGCCATATCGCCGGTCGGAAGATCCATTCGGCCCAGAGAGTGGGTCTGGCGACGGTGAGTGCAGTGCGTTCCGGGTTTTGAAGGGCAATCGACTTTGGCGTGAGTTCCCCGATGACGACGTGCAGGAATGTGATGACCAGGAAGGCCAGTCCTGCGGAAAGGCTGTGAGAGACTTCCGATTCGACCGTGGGCGGAAAGAGTTGGATGACGGGCTGCAGCAAGTTGCTGAGAGCGGGTTCCCCGATCCATCCCAAACCCAGACTGGCCAGGGTGATGCCGAGTTGTGTTGCGGCGATGAACCGGTCGGGCTCTTCGATCGCCTTGTGCACCCAATGTGCGGAGATGCTGCCTTTGTCGATGAGTTCAGCGATGCGCGTTCGGCGGACGCCGACGAGCGCAAACTCGGCTGCAACGAAAAATCCGTTCGCCAGGACGAGTAGAGCCACTCCGCCAAGTCTTAGTAAATCAAGCCAGACGTGATTTTCCATGAGTTATCCATTTGATTCGGTAGAGGCACAATTCTTGTGGATGCGATCTGCATCAGGAAGGTTTTGCCCGGCGGTAAATCACCGCGGCGCCATAACCAACGACCGAATGATAATCGCCCGTCGCGTCGCCGGAAGTGGCGTAGTAAACAATTTTAGCCCGATCGGCGCCGAGTTCTCGGGACGCCCACAACGTTGCAGCGATGGCGCCGCGACCGCAGGCAAATCCTACGCCCTCTTCATCGGCGGCGATGACTCCCGAGGGATCGAATCGCCCTATGCGAGCGAGGATTTCTTCGTCGAGGCGTTCTGCAATTTGCTGCGAATAAAAATGGGATAGATCGCTGCTGCCGATGATGATGGAGGACGCACCTCGGAGAGTATTTGCCAGTGAAGTTCCAACAGCCTTCGCCGTGACTTCACTTTGATCGCGCAACATGATGGGCAGCAATTTAAATGCGTGGTGAAAACATCTTTGTGCGAAGGGCAGTTCGATTTCCAGCGAGTGTTCCTGATCATGACGGACGTGCTGGATCTCGATACCCCAACTGTTTAATAAATCATCTTCTAACTGGTTCATTCGTTCGGCGTCGATCTCGATCGTTCCCAGCGGCGTTGCGTAAGCCGTGTGAGCGGATGTTAGGATTTTTGCCGGGTAGGGATTGTGCAGCGGCGAAAGGACAGCGACAACTTCCGGCTCCAGCCCTTCAAGGCAGCGAAAGGCATGCGCGGCCACGGGGCCGGAATAGCGATGCCCTGCGTGGGGAGTGATGATGCCAATGATCTCGCCATCGATTTGCGCACAATCGGCCGCACGCAAGTATTGATCGATCGACGAGGCCAGGGTCTTGAGGTCGCCGGGATACCAGGTGCCGGCGATTGGTGAGGGACGAATATCTTCCATCCGCTTGTAACGTTCTCCTGTTCAAAATTGTAGCATAGGTATCGAAGTTTCCGGGTGGCACATCCACGATCTCCATTGTCCCTTCCAACGAAAAAATCGCACTTGACAAAAGAACATATGTTCTGCTATGATGGGCGAGTAGAACAGGCGTTCTATCTATTGGCGTCCTAGGAGAAGGGAAATGGAAAAGGCATACATAAACCGGACCTATCTCGATCGACAGGCAAATCAAATCGAACGTGCGCTGACAACGATGTCCATTCCCGCGCGAGTTCAAGGCGGACAGGTGACGGATCAATGGATTCGTTATCGTCTGAAACCGGCTGGAGATATGCGCGTCACTCATGTCGCACAGGCTGCTGAGGCGATAGCGGATGCGATCGGTGCAGAAGGCATTCGAGTGGCCGAACACGGCGATGGCATCGCGATCGAAGTGCCGCGCGTTCGGAGGAATGCGCTGCGCTTGCTGCCGCTCATCCACGCCATCGACGTGATCCCTGCGATGAGCACTCTCATCGGAATGCAGATATCCGGAAAGCCCTTGATCCTGGATATGAAGAAACAAAGGACCTGGCATTTGATGGCCTTCGGCAGAGCCGGTTGTGGCAAATCCGAATTGGTGCGCACTTTACTGGCATCGATGTGCCTGACGAGCCGGCGTTCGCAGCTCAATGTTCTTGGGATCGATATCGGCGGCCGTGAGCTTGGTCTGATCGAGGCTCTTCCTCACATGCTGACCGACCTGGCGACAGATTCAGATTTCGCAAAGGAGCTCATTTTCTGGCTGATCCGCGAGATCCAGCGACGATTGGAATTTGGCATCTCCAAACCGCATCTCGTACTCTTTGTGGACGACTTTGCTGGATTGGCAGCGGAAGGAGATCGATCTGTCGTTGTGGCCTTGAACGAGATCGTGATGAAAGGATTCGAAAGCGGCGTTCACGTCATCGGCGCTTCGAGAGATCGCATTTCGCTGCCGATGCACAGTGCCCGGCAGCGAGGAGGATTGGTCACGGCCGTCCCGATGGAGAACAAGAACGGCGGTCCAGGAGTCGAGACCGGCAGATTTCGATTGAGCACGAGTTCGGTTCGGCGTGACGTGGATGTGGCGTATCTGAGTGTGCGAGATCTGGATACCGTCGTTCAACTGGCCAACTCCGGATGGCGTCCGGCATCGATGTCCTGCCGTTTGGACGCCGGGGGTC